>NZ_DATCTF010000013.1 GCF_036568125.1 Magnetovibrio sp. | reverse complement strand
ATAGCCGAGCTTCACTTCGGTGATCGAGGTCACGCCGTTCTTCGCGCACTTCTCGACTTCGCTCTTCTTGATACGGCGAGAGGCGTTGGTGATGTCGGGGTGTTCGTCGCCGGCGCCGGCGCAGAACAATTTCAAACCGCCACCGGAGCCGGTCGACTCGACAACGGGGGTCTTGAAGCTGCTGGTCTTGCCAAACTGTTCGGCGACAGCGGTGGAAAACGGAAACACCGTCGACGAACCGACGATGCGGATCTGGTCGCGGGCCTGGGCGGCGCCGGCAACAAATACACCGGCAATCGCGGCAACCGTAAGGGTCTTCTTCAACATAAGAGATCGCTCCCAAAAGAAAAACTGCTCGCCCGCCGACGCGGATCGCCAGCGCACGGCCGCGACTCTATGGAGCGGTGCTTACGCTTTGATGTCCGTTTGGTTACTAAATTGTGACATAGCGCTAGCCGCGGCTTCGCCGTTATCCGCGTCCTGTAAAGGCAGGCAGCCGCACGGAGAATGTCGAGCCCTTGCCCAGCGTGCTTTCTATCTGAAAACGGCCGCGGTGGCGGTTGACGATGTGTTTGACGATCGCCAGCCCCAGCCCGGTGCCGCCCATCGAACGTGACCGCCCTTTGTCGATCCGATAGAAGCGTTCGGTCAGGCGCGGAATGTGCTCGGCTTCGATGCCATCGCCATAATCGCGCACACTCACCTGCAAACTCGGTCCGCCATCCGGCAGGCCGTTTTCACTAGCGACCGCCGTGACGTCGACACATCCGCCACTGCTTCCGTATTTGATCGCATTGACGATCAGATTGTGAAAGACCTGAATCAATTGATCGCGTGCACCGCAAACTTGCGGCAAATCGCTCGCGCATTCGAGTGTGATGTCCACCTGATGATTGTGGCCGCGCGCCGCCAGCGCATCCACCACCTCGCGCAGCAGTTCCGCCAAATCGACGGGGTCGCGCGGACGTTCGTGTTCGCGCAACTCGACATTGGTCAGCGACAGCAAGTCGTCGATCATGCGGCTCATGCGTTGCGCTTCGCCTTCCATGATGTTGAGGAACCGCACTTGTGCGTTGATGTCGATTGCGCTCGGATCGTCGGAGGCCGATTGCATGGTTTCGATAAAACCGATCAACGTCGCCAGCGGCGAGCGCAGTTCGTGGCTGACATTGGCGACGAATTCCGAACGCATCGATTCGGTACGCTTGATGAGGGTCGTTTCCTGAAACTCAAGCACCGCATGCGGCGGTTCGGACGGCACTTCGGACAGTCGTGAAATCACCAACATGTATTGACGCTGGATCGGCACGTCGAGGTTCACCTCCAAACGCCGGGTGCCGCCGTCGTTCATCACCTCGGTGAGCATGTCGAGGGCTTTCGGCTCGCGAAAAAACAACGCCAAATTCCGGCCCACGATTTTATGGCCGAACAATTCGCGCGCTTCGGCGTTGACGTGCGCAACAAGGCGGCGCGGACCAACCACCACCACCGGGCAATGCAACGCATCCAGCGTGCGTGTGAGGATATCGGGAAACGCGGCCTTGCGTTGGTGAATGGGTTGAACGATCACCGGATCGGGCGCATAGCTGCGTTCCGGTTCTCGGTACTCCGGGTTTGCCGTGTGCCTAGCTTGATACGGATTGAACGGTATCTCGTCCGAACTGCTTTTGACTTTATTCGCCACCGGCGAAAACAGAACATGAAAGAAACGCGCCAACGCATTCACAACCCCGCTTTCGCCACGCGTGGCGCGAGTCAGGGCTTTCAGTGGTTGAGCGCGATTGCGGTTCTCCATGTTCATAATCGGTTTGCCTTTAAAGCGTTTGGGCGACCTTGGCCGCCAAATCCACCATGCGGTTCACGTAACCCCATTCGTTGTCGTACCAAGCCAGAACCTTGAGCTGAGTTCCGTCCACCACCATGGTCGAAGGACCGTCGATGATCGACGAACGCGGATCGTTGACGAAATCTGTGGATACCAAGGGGCGGTCTTCGAACCCCAGGATTCCTTTGAGCGCACCATCGGCAGCGTCACGAAACATCGCGTTGACTTCATCGCTCGTCACGGGGCGTTTAAGTTCGAACACGCAATCGGTCAGCGACGCATTCAACAGCGGCACGCGCACCGCGTGGCCGTTGAGCTTGCCCGTCAGTTCCGGGTAAATCATGGTGATCGCGGTAGCCGATCCGGTGGTGGTCGGCACCAAATTCATCAGGCTCGAACGCGCCCGGCGTTTGTCCTTGTGCGGAAAATCGACCACCACCTGGGTGTTGGTCACATCATGGATGGTGGTGATGGCGCCGTGCTCGATACCGATTTGTTCATGCACAACCTTGACCACCGGCGCGAGACAGTTGGTGGTGCAACTGGCCGCCGTCAGCAGGTGGTGGTGGGCGGGGTCGTACTGGTCGTCGTTGACGCCATACACCACGTTGAGCGCGACATCCGTCGAGGGAGCCTTGACCGGTGCGGCGACGATGACTTTTTTCACGCCCTGATCGAAATAGCTTTGCAGTTGTTCGGGCTTGCGAAATTTGCCGGTGCATTCCAAGACGATGTCGCAATCGCCCCACGCGCCGTCTTCGATGGCCGGGATCGAGCTATAGGCGAGGGATTTGTTTTCGATGCGCAGCGCGTCGGCGTCATGGCTGGCTTCGATATGCCAGCGCCCATGCACCGAATCGAACGTCAGCAGGTGCGCAGCGCCATCCGCATCGGTGGCGATTTCATTGATGCGGGCCCAATCCAGTCCGGATCGTCCCCACCCTGCACGCAGCGCCAAGCGACCCATGCGGCCAAACCCATTGATTCCTATGCGTATGCTCACGTCAATATTCCATTCCAAGAGTGAATCTTCGTCTTCTACGGTTTTCGCATGAAAAATTTATGACAACCCCGCGTTAAAGGTGTGTCAACGGCAGTCGATATCCGCAATCACCGCCATGTGATCGCTGGGATAGAAACCCGATGCGCTGTCGGGTGCGTTCAACGCGGTTTGCGCCTCAATGCGGCAGTCTTTCGGCGCTTTGACCAATATATGATCGATCACCCCCATACTTGGCGCACCGGCCTCGACGGGATTGAGGGTCGTGGTCGGCGGAATTTTGCATAGCGCCAATTGAAAGCCACGATTGGTCTGAAGCTCCATCAAGGTCGAGTGCCCTTGCGTCATGTTCATGTCGCCGCCCAAGATCGTCACATCGCATGCGCGTGCATTTGCAAGGTGATCCATCAAAACCTCGATCTGGTTTTGACGAAGGCCATCGGCGTCCGTCAGATGGCTCAGATGCACATTGGCTAGCAGTACCGTTGTGCCCCCGATGTCGGTCGACACCACCTGCGCCAAGCGTTCGCCATCGCGGGTATCTTCGGGCAAGCGCACGATTTGATGGGTGTGTATTTCACCACGCGTCAACACCGCCAAACCAGAACAACCCAACACCGGCGCGCCGTTGAGCGGTCGCAGTTTTTTGCGGGTGGGTGCGTACGCCACGTTCATGTTCAGATCGCGCGCCAGTTGACGCGCCACGTCGTGACCGCTGGGGACTTCGGCAAACACTTCTTGCAGCAAAACCACATCGGCGTTCACAGCCTGCAGGCCCGAAGACATGAGCGCCAGACGGCGATCAAGGTCCCCTTGGCAGTTCCAAGTGTTATAGGTCGCGACGCGGAGATGGGTCATGGGGAGTGTGAGTAATGGGCCAATGTAACAGAGGTATTAAAACCTCATCGAGAAGGCTTCCCCCCAGCCCCGGCGCGACTTATCATCGCCGCATGGCCGAACCGTTCAAAAACAACTTCAACGTCCCCGTCATCCGCGCCATGGCCCGGCATCTTGGCCGCGTGGCTCCCGATTTCGATGCGCCGAGCTTCATCGCCACGGCCAGTGAAGGGCTTGAGCGGCTGGAATTGAAGCAGCGCGCGGATCGCATCACGACAGCCCTGATACACCATCTGCCCGAAGATTTTCCCAGCGCTGCAGATATCTTGATCGCGAGCCTGGATCCAGACTGCGGTCAAACCAACAGCGATATGCAAACCGGCCCAGTCGACCGCGGCATCAGGGGCTGGCCAATTTTGCCGATGGCTGAATTCATCGCCTTGCGCGGCCAAAATCACGTGGCTCTGGCGCTGGACACGCTCAAGGACATGACCTCGCGCTTTTCGTCGGAATTCGCCGTGCGCCCTTTTCTCGCAAACCATCCAGAACAGACGTTGGAGACCTTTGCACGTTGGACCACGGACAAAAACGAACATGTGCGCCGGCTGGTCAGTGAAGGCAGCCGCCCGCGCCTGCCGTGGGGCATGCGCCTACATACATTCGTCGACGATCCCTCGCCGGTGATCCGACTGTTGGAGATGCTCAAAGACGACCCGTCCGAATACGTTCGACGCTCTGTCGCCAACAACCTCAACGACATTGCCAAAGACCATCCCGACCGAGTGGCTCTGCTCGCTCAAGACTGGATGATCGACGCCAGCCCCGATCGTCAGCGCTTGGTTCGTCACGGCCTGCGTACGCTGATCAAATCCGGCCATGCATATGCATTGCAAGCATTGGGGTTTGCCCCGGCTCTTATCACGGTGGAAAGCTTTTCCTTGTCCACGCCACGCATCGCGTTGGGTGAGGCATTGAGTTTCGACATCGCAATCGCTTCTACATCCAGCGAACCGCAGCCCTTGGTGATCGACTACGCCGTTCACCACATGCGCGCCAACGGCCGCACCACGGCCAAAGTTTTCAAGTGGAAAACCGCGAGTATCAACCCCGGCGCCGTGTTGCACACCACCAAGCGCCACCCCATCAAGCCGATCACCACGCGGCGCTATTATCCGGGCCGTCATCGCATAGAGGTGTTGATCAACGGCCAATGCGTCGCCGAGGCCGATTTCGAACTCGTCGTGCCTTAAAGCCGCACGAATCGATACTTAAGTATCGGCCAGATGCCTCGCCCCTATACTAAGGTTGGCATTCGCCATACCTATGCTTTCTTTGTATGTTTTCCCAATGGGGCTAGCCTCGTGTTACAGCAAATTCAATACCGAACGCCCCATCTTCTAGCGCGACTCCGAAATGTGGGGTGCGTTGTCGGGTTTGCGAACGTGGGAGGGCGGCTTTCCGCCATACGGCCAAATGGGGAACATTAAGGAGCAATCGCACCAACGCGTGAGGTCGAAGCCCGGCTTGTCGGCTGCATGGGTCGGCTTGGTCGCTACGTTTGGGCTCAGCCTGACGTTGTTTTTGGGGGCAGTCTTTTTCCACCCAACTTCAGAACACGACGGGTTTGAAAAAGCCCTCTTGATTGCTGCTTCGGCTTTGGCGCTGGGCGCTTTTGGCGCGCTGTTGATGGTTACCCTGCGCGCCCGTGAAAGTGAACGACGCACCGTGGTGGCCGAACATCACCTGCAGACCGCCATCGACAGCATTTCGGAAGGCTTCGTCATATTCGACAAAGATGAAGCCTTTGTCATGTGCAACGATCAATACCGCGCGCTGTACCCTCAAATTGCCGACAAGTTGGTTCCCGGCACGCACTTCTCCGACCTCGCCCACGCCATGACCACCTCCGGCGGGACCGCACAGATCGATCAAGATGCCCAATCTTGGCATGAAGACCGAGTGCGTGAGTTCCGCAACCCCCAGGGGACATCGGAAATGCAGATGGCCGACGGGCGGTGGATTTTGCTGCGTGATCGCAAACTGCCCGATGGCGGTTCCGTGGGAATCCGCACCGACATCACGGAAATCAAGAAGCGTGAACAGGCTTTGATCGATAGTGAACGCCATCACCGCGACTTGATCGAACGCGCGCCGGTGGCGATCTATGTACATCGCGACAACATTATTCTCTATGCCAATTCAACCGCAGCCGAAATGTTGGGTTATCAGCATGTCGATCAAGTTATCGGCAAGGACATCTTTGACCTGATACACCCAGATCATCATCGCCTAGCTGAAATTCGTCTGGAAAAAGCCTCAACCAGCGACAGTCCTCTACCGCAAGCGGACATGAAATTCATCTGTGCCGACGGCAGCGTGATTTACACCGAAGCGCAAGTCAGCCCCGTCATGTTTGACAACCAGCCGGCCCTGGAGAGCATTTTACGTAACATCACCGGACGCCGCCGCATGGAACGGGCCTTGATGGAAAGCGAGCAACGCTACCGCACCTTGTTCGAATTGGCGCCGGACGCCATGCTGGTGCATGATGGCCGGAAAATTTTGTTCGCCAACGCTGCGGCGGGAAAAATCTTCGGCGCGAAAGACGAACGAGGCCTGTTGCACCTTGCTCTAGACGATATTTTGCCGCGTGATGCCAGCATCGAAGACCATGACCGACTGGCTCACTGGCACCAAGGCGGGCAAATTACTTCTTGTCGGCTGCGCAGGCTGGATCAAAACATTTTTGACGCCGAAGTCGTCACCGCGCCCACCAATTACCAAGGTGAAGCGGTGTGCCACACCGTGATCCGCGATGTGACGCAACGCAAGCTGGTGGATGCCACCATGGCGCAAAACGCCAAACTGGCGTCGCTCGGCGGGATGGCGGCGGGGTTGGCTCATGAATTGAGCCAACCCTTAAACATCATGCGCTTTGCAGCTGAGGGCGGAATGCTCAAAATGGATCGCGGCAAAGCCGATGATGCCTTGCACCTGAGAAACTACAAACTTATCCAAGACCAAGCCGAACGCATGGGCTCCATCATGGACAGCATGCGCATTTTCAGCCGAAAGGATCCGGGGCCGATCGTCGAATTCGATGTGTCGCTGTGCATTCGCGACATCGTGCATTTGCTGCGCAATCCGTTCCGCGTAGACAACGTGCACATCAACGTTACCGGCGCGGTGTCGGGGCTTAAGGCCATGGGCAGCCCGATCCAACTTGAACAGGTTCTGCTGAATCTTTTGAAAAATGCTCGCGATTCCATCGTCGACGCCAACAAAGGCAACGTCACCGGTTGGAATGGGCAAATCACCATCGATTGTCAGGCCCATCCCGAACGTCACGACGCCGTGATCCGCATTTCCGATAACGGCGGCGGCATCGGCGCGGATGACATCGGACACATTTTCGATCCATTCTTCACCACCAAGGAGATCGGTCAAGGCACCGGGTTGGGGTTGTCGCTCAGTCACGAAATCATCGTCGGCATGTCCGGCACCCTCAGCGCTGTAAACACCGCTGACGGAGCATGTTTCACCATCGCCTTACCGCTATGCGAAACCAGCCACGCCGAAAGCGATGGCGCGGGCGATTCCGTCCATGACCTGCACGCTGAACAAGCGGCGTCATTGGAGGCGTCCGTCGCGCCGATTTTCAAAAACAGGCATGTTTTGGTGGTGGAAGACGAAGCCGAAGCGGCCCGTGCCATGGCTGACTACCTGACCGAGGAAGGCTTCACCGTGACCACCGCCAACGACGGCAAAACCGGCCTGGCGGCTTATCGGACTCACAATCCCGATGTGGTGATCACCGATATACGCATGCCCGGTTTCAGCGGCACGGAATTGATCCAGGAATTGCGCCGTATCGACGCCAACCTGCCCATCATCGCCGTCACTGGACACTTAGGCGAGACAGAAACCATCGCATCGACCCCTGGTTCCGCTCCAGTCGACGTGATGAAAAAACCCGTCAGCTTGATGGAATTGAGCCAAAAAATCGGCGATTTGTGCATCCCATAAACGCCAAAACGTATTTTCGACGGTTTTTCGACACCGACCGGCCCAAACAGACCCACAATTGAATCCTTGCCCCATCCGCCATTCTGCCCGTAATCTATTGGTTCTGGGGAGGAATTGTCATGGCGCAATGGCTAATAAACGCGCCAGCTTTCTTTCCGGAATTTGCTACGCACGCTCGTACACGGGAGGACCGGGGCCGCTATCATGCGCATTTTGTTTGCAGACGATCACACCCTTGTGCGCGAAGGCATTCGCCCTTTTCTGCAAGAACTGGCCGACGATGTCGAGGTGCTTGAAGCCGACAACTTGTCCGGTGCCGAGGCTCAAGCCAGCAGCGCAGGTAAGCTCGATCTCATCTTGCTCGACCTCAAAATGCCCGGCATGGACGGCTTTAACGGCATTAGCAAATTCACCCAAAGTCACCCAGGCGTCCCCATCGTCATCTTATCCGGTCATTACAACCGCAAGGACGTGATCGCGGCGCTAGGCTACGGCATTTCGGGTTACATCCCCAAAAATATTGGCGGCATGGCCATGGTCAACGCATTGCGTTTGGTCATGGCTGGTGAAAAGTATCTTCCCTCCGAAGCTTTTTCGGAAAGCGGCCCCGATGAAGACGAAAGCATTTTCGTCCCGCCCAGCGACCCAGCGGCGCAAACAGAAGATCCCCGGTTTGCCACGTTGACGCAACGCGAAATGGAAATACTCGCCCACTTGATCGAAGGTGAAACCAATAAGGAAATCGCCCGCGCCTTGGATTTGCAGGAGATCACCGTCAAAATCCACGTGCGCAACATTTATCGCAAGATTGGCGCGCAAAACCGTGCCCAAGCCGTCAGAATCACCTTGCAGGCCGGCTGGAAAAACCCCACCGCTTGAGCGGCCTCGCCACGGGGCAGGTTGCGTCGAGCATGGCGGCTGTGACTATGGATAGACACCACCTAATCCTTAAGTATTAACACCACACGCGGTTAATACATAAGCCCCACCCGATACTACCTACGAACGTCCACCTCTCTTGCAGGTGCTGATAGGCTGTGCTTATCGGTGGAGAAAACACCGTGACCGTGCCTCAAGGCCAACCGACGGGGGAGAAACCGCAACATGGACATCATCTTAGCCGACGATCATAAATTGGTCCGAGATGGACTGACGCCGTTTCTCGAAGAGTTGGATGATAACGTCAACGTTATCGAAGCCGCCGCTTTCGAACATGCCATGCAGGCCTCCAAAGAAGCTCAAGACCTCAAGCTGATCATCTTGGACCTCGGCATGCCGGGCATGAACGGCCTGGCCGGTGTGCGGCAGATGATGGAGACCCACCCCAGCGTTCCCGTGGTGATCTTGTCGGGAACTCACGATCAAACGGCCATTTTGAAGGCCTTTAATCTCGGGATCGCGGGCTTCATCCCCAAAAGCGCAGGCAGCGAGGTGATGATGAGCGCCTTGCAGCTGGTAATGGCCGGGGAACGCTATATCCCGTCGCAAATTTTGGTCGGCGCCGCCGTTCAGGACACAAACCGTCCTTACGCCGGTGCGACACAGGCTGCAGCGAGTACGCGGGCCATCAACGCTGCGCGGTTTGACAAACTGAGCAAGCGTGAACAGCACGTTTTGGAATTGTTGGCCGGCGGCATGACCAACAAAGAAATCGCGCGCACCATCGACTTGCAAGAAGCCACCATCAAAATCCACGTCAAAAATATCTATCGCAAAATGGGCGTCAACAACCGCGTCCAGGCCGTGCGCATGGTGATCGAACCGGACTGGTCCGCCACCGGAGCACGTCTGCCGCATTGACCCGAAATTGACCATGTAACTGTAACCGTCATCAAGCCTAGGGGGCGAAACCATGACAACATCCAATGAACAACATCCGATTTGCCAAATGTGCGAAGGCAGCAAACATCTCCGTGAACAAGCCCTGTTCACCGCGCGTCGTGCCCAAGTTCACGCCGAACGCAGCCGCCAAGCGTACGCTGATCTTGCCAATCTTGATATCGAATCTGTCTTTGAAAAGCTTCATCAACTGGTGGAAATCGTTGGTGGAAAATCCAAACACGCCACCCCTGTGCAACAGCAGAGCACCTTCTCGATAGCTGCCGAGTAAATCGCGAGGTTAAAGGTGCGCAATCGAAGCGAAGAGACAAGGGCAAGGCCGGATCGGATCACCGACAACGATTCGCCTACGCCCTGTCTTCGCCACACACCTCATGCAAGCGTTGGGACGCTTCACTCAAACTGATCGGCTTGCGCCAAAGGTCGGTCGCGCCGTGCAACAAATAATCGTCGGCTTCCTCGATCACCTGTCCCGTCATCGCGAAAATGGGTAACGACCCAGAACGTTCGCGCAACCTGCGAACCAGTTCCCAACCGTCCATCACGGGCATATGAACATCCGTGATCACAGCGTCGACGGGATCGGATTCGTAAATTCGAAGTGCCTCCTCACCGTTGTAAGCTGTGTATACCAGGTAGCCGATCTCTTGCAGAAAATCCGCTAGGCTGTTCGCCGCGCTGACCTCGTCATCGACGATCAGCACCGTGATGGGCTTGAGCGCCGAGGCGGTTTTGGGGCCTGATGCCGTCGGCGCCGTATCGAATACCGTTTTCGCCCCGGCCGCCCCGATGCTAGAAACTGCATCCTTGTCGATCCGCGGCAACGTGATCTCGAAACGCGCGCCATCGTCTAAATTTACGGCGCTGATGACACCGTGCATGCCTTCGATGATGCCGTAACTGATGGACAGGCCCAGTCCCGTACCCTGACCGCTCTCCTTCGTGGTCACGAACGGTGCGAAAATGTGCGGCAAAACATCCTCGCCGATGCCGCCACCGTTGTCGTCGACGGTAATGGTAACGCTGTCGCGCTCGACATCTTCGTTCATGTGAACGGTGATTTTCCCGGCCAACGCCTTGCCACCGCGACTTTGTCGTCCAACGATCGCGTCACGTGCATTGCTCAACAGGTTCAAGATCACTTGTTCGAGCCGGATGGCATGGCCGACGACTTGACTTAGCTCATCGCTCGGCGGCGGCACATCGACGACCAGATCCACATTCAAACCGGGCAATTGACCGGCGAACAATTTGCAGCCTTCGCGCACAGCTTGATACGGATCGAAGGGTTCTTGCCCTTCGGTATCTTGTCGGGAATAAATGCGCATATGGTTGATGATATCGGACATCCGCAAGATCTGACTTTCAATCCGCGCCAAGGTCTCGGCCAGTGACGGAATGTCCGCTTGTCCGCGCTGGATGCGAATTTGCGCGGCCTCCACACCCATGCGCATGATGTTCATGGGTTGATTCAGTTCGTGGGTGATGCCCGACGACATCTCGCCGATGGTGGCCATTTTCGCCGATTGAACCAATTGGCTTTCGGCGCGGCGGCGCTCGGTGATTTCGTCTTCCAGTTCGCGGGTCCGTTGTTCCAGTTCGACCGTGCGTTCGCGCACGCGCTGTTCCAATTCGTCGTGGGCCTGCTTCAGCGCCTCTTCCGCGCGCTTGCGTTCGGTGATATCGCGCACGATCGCGGTGGCGATGCGCTTTCCGCCCGACAGCGAGAAGTTTAAGCTGATTTCAACCGGCACTTCTCGCTCGTCTTTGGTCAACGCGAACAGCGTAGAGCCCCGACCGACGGGACGCGAGGACATAGTGTCGAACGCCTGCTCGCGAATTCCAACATGATCACCCTGGTATCGTTTAGGGATCAGGTCCTCGATCGTTTTGTGCAACAACTCTTCGCGTGGATAACCGAACAATGCGACCGCCCGGTCGTTCGCGCGCAAAATAGCGCCATCGCTGCCGACGTGCAAAATCGCATCCGGCGCTTGACGCATCAGCATCGCCAACTCGTCGCGGACCTCGCTCAAATTTGCATTGGCGACCATGATCCGGCGCAGAAATAGAATCAAAACCACCCCCAACAGCACGATCACCGGAACAACGCCCAACAGCACCCAAACCATATTGGCGGCGGCCTTGAGCGCCATGTTGATCTGAGTTTCGGCCAAGCGGGCGCGGGTCATGAACGAATGATTGAGAATCGCGATGGCGGCCAGTGTGGGGCGTTCATCAACCTTGACCAAGATATCGACCTCAACCGAAGACAGGCCGCGCTTGAACGCTTCGGCCGCTCGGTTAACGCTTTCGGCATATTGGTTGAAGGCTGCGTGAATCACACCCAGGGCGGCTTTTTCCTCTTCGGAAATGACAAACTGCTCGAGTTTTTCCAAATCGGCGTCGACCGCTTCGCGATTGTTGGTCAATTTCGCCATGTCTTCGAGGTCGCGGCGCAAGATGAAGTTCTTAAAATGGTGGATAAACCCGCCATAGCCCATCTGGCGCGAAATATTGTGCAACAACCGCCCCGCTTCGGTGGCGTCCTGGTTGTAAACCACCCAGCGATCTTCGACGGCCTGGATACGCTGCACCGACTGCACGCCAAACAGCACCAAAATGCCCGCTACCGCTGCGGTTATAACGACAATCACCAAGGCGCGGCGCTTGAAGCCCAGGTGTTTGTGTGGTTGGCGCACGAACGGTTTCCCCCCTGATGTTGCGCGAATTCCGATTGTAAGAACCCCCGGCACTCCCTGACAAGCAAACAACGTCTTTACACAGGCGTAGCGGGATATAAAGTGTCGAAATTGCAGCCGCACCAAAAGGACCGCTTCACTCGTGGAACTCCGCTTCACCGTATGGCAATTCGTGCGTTTGATGGTTCATATCGAAGAACGCACCGACCCGCCCAAATCGCTTGCCACCCTGCTGACGGCATGGGGCGACATATGGCAATCGCTCGACGCAGATCTGGCGGATTTGGCCGAGCGCGATTTCGACGCCTACAGCGAGTTGATGATGGACCAGGAAGTGGTGATCGACGATGCCACGCTCGATCAGGCTCATGCTGCGCAACAGGCGGTCGAGGAAATCATGGCTATCATGGACCGCACAATCAAAAGCGAAGAAGACCCGGCAAGCAAGTCTGAACGCGACCCTGAGCATTTGCAGAGCTTAAAGTTCGAACGCCGCGAATTGCGCCAATTGGCGCGCAAGTTGGGTCGCATCGAATAACCGCCGATCAAGTCTTAGATGTCGTCTTCCTCATCGTCGTTCAAACCGAACGCCACGATGCCGCCCGATCCGGATAAATGGTGGGTTTCCAAAAGGCCCGTCATGGCGCGCGCCTTGATACCTGCCCATTCCATTTTGGCCGCAGCGTTGGTATGACCCGATTCAGCCGCCTGTTCAGCGAGAATGCGCATGCCGCCTTCCAACATGGCGAACGCATGGGACAACGGCAAGGCTTGGTCCTGGTCGAATTCAAAGCCGCCGGTGGTTTCGAACGCTTGGGCCAGTTCCAAGAACAACTCGCCGGTGTGGGCCAGATCGCCAGGATCGACATCTGGTTCGACATCGGTCAGGCGTTCCGCCAGATAGCGCACGATGGCGGCGAAGACCTGGGCTTCGGCTTGTGCGCCGTCTTGGATTTCATTGTCTTGTTCAACCATAACGCCAGCCTGATCTGGGGGGATGAAACTTCATCCACATGTGGTGAAAAACGATTGCGCACCATATACTCTTGCGCGGTGCACATTCAACAACCCGATTCAAGATAGGCTTTGCCGTGAACGAACCCGCCAAGACTGAACCCAAAGGCGCTCTTCTCGACACCATGTATCGTCCCGTGTGGGAAACCGACAAACCCCAGGTTGATTTGTTTTACGCCAAACCGATCCTGCGCGATGAAGCCGGCAACGAACTTGTCGGTGTTGCCCCACTGATCCGCCAAGCCACGGTGGACGCCACCATGCAGCGCCAAGTGCAGTATCTTAAACAAGCGTTCGAGGCCCTGCACATGCGTTTTGAACGCGGCGAGCGCTTTCGCCTGCTGGTGCGCATCAATTCCGTGGCGCTCGCCACATCCGAGGCCGCCAAGGAAGTCACCGACGTGATGCGCACATTGAGCGTTGAAGAACGCCGCCACATCATCCCCGAGATCACCGCATTTCCCAAAAGCTTGTCGCTCAACACGCTCGACGATATCACCATTCCGCTGATGGCGTTTTTCGACACCTGGCTGGCCCAGCCGGAAAAAGAACAAGCCGATTTCACGCCTTTTTCCAATCTCAACTACGCCGGCGTGGTCTTGGATTTGCTCGACAAGCCCATAGATTTGAAACTGGCCGGAAAGGTGTTTCAGTTGTTCGCCCAGCGTGCATCACATCGCCGTCTTCCGACTTGGGTGTTGGGCATCCCCACCCCGGAACTGGCTAAGGTCGCGCGTATTTGCGGCATCAACGTGCTCAGCGGCGCGTACATGAATATGGATAGCATGCTGCCGGGCCCGGTGATCGAAGGCACGCAAGATTTCATGGTCTAGCTAGACCACGCCTTGTTTTTGCAGCCGTTCGACTTCGTCCGCTTCCAGGCCCAAAACCTCGCGCAGGACTTCCCCCGTGTGCTGGCCCAGGCTTGGGGCCGAACGGCGGTAACTGACCGGGGTTTCAGACAATTTAATTGGACTGGCGATTTGGCGCGCATGCACGCGGCGATCGCTTTCGTGAGGCAAATCCACCACCATCCCCCGGTGGCGGACCTGCGGATCGTCGAACACCTGGGCCAGATCGTTGACCGGACCGCACGGCACGCCGATTATTTCCAAACCTTCCAGCCAATGGCGAACCGGATGGGACGCGATGGCCTCGGCGATTCGCTCGACCAAGACGTCACGATGGCCAACCCGGGCGTTGTTGGTGGCGAAGCGCGTGTCGTCGGCCAAGTCATCGAGACCGGCAAAAACACAAAACCGGCGAAACTGATCGTCATTGCCGACGGCCAGAATGATGTGGCCATCTTGTGCGGAAAAGGCCTGGTAGGGCACGATGTTGGGATGCGCATTGCCGTGACGGCGAGGTAGCTGGCCGGTGGTCAGATAATCCAGCCCCTGATTGATCAGCCACGCCACCTGGGTGTCCAAAAGCGCCATATCCACGTACTGCCCTTGTCCGCTGACCTCGCGGTGACGCACGGCCGCGAGAATGCCCGTCGATGCATACATTCCACACATCACGTCGGCGATGGCGACCCCGGTTTTCATCGGCATACCATCTGGCTCGCCGGTCAGGCTCATCACCCCGCCGAGACCTTGGATCATGAAATCGTAGCCCGCGCGCCCGGCGTATGGCCCGTTCTGCCCGAACCCGGTGATCGAGCAATAAATCAAACCGGGATTTTCGGCCTTGAGGTCGTCATAGCTCAAGCCGTATTTCGCCAGCCCGCCGACCTTGTAATTTTCCACCAAGATATCGGCCTGCAACGCCAATCGGCGCACCAAGGCGGCGCCTTCGGGGTGGCTCAAATCGACGGTTACGGACCGCTTGTTGCGGTTGGCGGATACGAAATAGGCGCTTTCGCCGGTGTTGACGCCGTCGCCGTCGCGAACGTAGTTTGGGCCCCAATGGCGAGTGTCGTCGCCTGCACCGGGGCGTTCGATCTTGATCACGTCGGCCCCCAAATCCCCCAGCATCTGGGTACAAAACGGGCCCGCGAGAATGCGTGTCAGGTCCAAAACAAGCAGCCCCGAAAGAGCGCCCGAGGCCTTGTCGTCGTGCGATGAGGAGGTCGTATCGGTCATGACCGCATCATGACGCAAAGCCGGTCTGTGCGGCAAAGAGTTTTATTGTGATTTGTCCAATTCGACCGGCAACAAGCTGCGCACCGGCGGGAAAATAACCGAAACGACGGTGCCGACGCCCAACTCGCTGGTGATGTCGATGCGCCCGCCGTGCATTTCCATAAACGCCTTGACCAAATATAAACCCAGGCCGACGCCTTCGCGCGCCAAGGTGTTGCCTTCGCTGGCTTGACCGAAGGGCTCCAAAACTTTGCCCAGATCTTCCGGGGCGATGCCGATACCGGTGTCTTCGGTGCGAATGATGATGCCGCTGTCGGGGCCCAGTTCCATCGACAATACGATGCGTCCGCCCTTGGGTGTGAACTTGATCGCGTTGGTCAGCAGGTTGAGCACGATCTGCTTGACCCGAACCTGATCGGCGAGCAGGTCGGGCAATCCATCGGCCACATCGGTGAGCAAGGTGATGCCGTTCTGCTTGGCGCGATGGTTCAGCAATTTGTGGCAGCTCTCGGCCAATTCCTGCAGATGAATCCGCCCATCTGAGAGATCCATCTTGCCCGCCTCGACCTTGGAGACGTCCAAAATATCGGAAATCAGCGTCAGCAAGTGGGTCGCTGAGGTGTGAATGTCGGCGCTGTATTCGCGATACTTTTCATGGCCGAGCGGACCGAACATTTCCATGCGCATCATGTCGGTAAACCCAATCACGGCATTGAGCGGGGTGCGCAATTCGTGGCTCATATTGGCGAGGAACTGGGTCTTCACGCTATTGGCGGATTCGGCGTTGATTTTCGCCTCACGCAGCTCCAGCTCTGTTTCCTTGCGCTTGGTGATGTCGTCGTGGATGCCGACGAAATGTGTGACATGGCCGTCTTGATCGAGGATCGGGCTGATGGTCTGGTTGACGATCACCAACGAACCGTCCTTGCGCTTGTTAACGAACTCACCATTCCAGGTGCGCCCGCCGAGGATCGATTCCCACATCTCCGTCACCACCCTGGGCGAAACCAGGCCCGATTTCAGCAACCGCGGCGTCTGTCCGACGACTTCATCGAACCGATAGCCGAACTGGTGGCAAAAGGCATCGTTGACCCACACGATGTTGGCGTCGATGTCAGTGATCAACACCATGTTCGCCGAGGTTTTCAATGCCGTGCTCAGCAACGTCAGTTGCTTTTCCGCATGCTCGGCAGTGGCGCGTTGGCGGTAGATCACAAAGCTCAACATCAACAGTGTTGCCAAGCCGCCGGTCATGACGACAGAAAAATTCCAAGCTTCGTTGCGCCAGCTCGCCAAGACTTCATTTTGATCCAGATATACCGCTACCAACAACGGCCAGCGGGTGGTGGCCCGGTAACTGACGATATGAGGCGCAGGATGGAATGGGTCGGCCTCGTGGCGAAACGTACCCCATTCGCGCACCGGTAAATGATCCGAAAACAATGGATGGTCGGCGTGATTATCCTTGCCGATCTCAAGACTTTCGGGGCCGCCTTGGACCAGCAGTTTGCCATCGTAGCGGTAGTACGCCACGAACCCTTTTTGGCCAACGTCAAGCGAGCCGATTTGCTCTTGGAAATAACCGGGATTGATCACCGCCAAGGCGACGCCGATGAACGTGCCGTCGTCGTCGTGAACGGCTTGGGCGAAGATCAAGTGCCACTGCTTGGTGGTCCGCCCGCCGTCCGGCGCCTCACCGAGCAAACGTCCGCGATAGGGCGTGCTGATATACAACGGCGGCAACTTTCCCGCCTGCGCCAGTTGAAAATAGGGCTCATGAGCGATGTTCATTGCCGGATGCGCGGCACGCCGCGATAGCGCCGTGATCTGCCCCGTGGCATCGGCGAAAGCGATTTCACGCACTTGCGGCGCCTCGTCCAGCAAAGACTGTAAAAAGGACATGGCGTTGCGTTCGCCGTCGCGCCCGTGCGCCCAACCACCGGGGCGCATGCCCGCTGCCACATTGACGAGAATCAGATCGACGGCCTGGACGGTACGGCTGTTGGCGTTTTCCATGGCTCGGGCGAGATTGGACGCGGTCGCTTCCGCAGCCACCAACGCGCGCTCCTGTCCCTGCCACAGCTGGTACGACCAAATCGCGACGAATGCGACGGTCACCACCAAGGACAGGAACAACACACCATAACGGCCCCCCAGCCATGAGGTCTTGCTCACATCAAATCGCAACGTAGGGGGTCCTTGTGATTGTGCTGAAAAAAAGCATGCCCAAATTTCTCATACGATTGTACACTTGGAAAACATAAAATGTCACTTTTATAGATGGCCGCACCACTCTCATCACGCGACGCGCTCACTCGGAGGTTCACAGTCCCATGCAATCGCTCATCAAATCCGCATTTGCCACCGTCGCATTGTTGGCGATGACGACCGCCCCAGCTTTTGCCGGGTACCTGGACCGCATCCGCGCCGACAACGTCGTGCGCGTGTGTCATTGGCCGGCCTATTACGCCATTTCGTTTCACAACACCAAAAGCAACAAACTTGAAGGCATCGACATCGGTCTGGCCCAAGAACTGGCCAAGGACCTGGGTGTCGAGTTGCAGTTCGTGAACACCAGCTTCGCCACCTTCGTCAAGGACATCCAGTCTGATAAATGCGACATCGCCATGTTCGGCGTCGGCATCACCGCAGCACGCGCCAAGGATCTCGATTTCAGCGCGCCGTACCTGCGCAGCGACATATACGCCATCGTCACCAAGACCCATCCGACCCTGAAAACCTGGGAGGACATGGACCAGGAAGGCCACATCTTGGTGGTGCAAAAAGGCACCTATATGGAAGACGCCGCCAGCGCGTTCAAAAATGCCTCGGTCTTGTCGGTGGTGAAATTCCAACAGCGCGAAAAAGAAGTCCGTTCCGGGCGCGCCGACGCGTTCCTCACCGATTATCCCTACGGCAAGAAGATCCTCGTCACCTACGATTGGGCGAAACTGCTGGAACCCAGCGCACCGTTTTACAAAACCGAATACGGCTATGCCATCAACAAAGGCGACCCCGAATGGCTGGCCTACATCAACGATTTCGTCAAACGCATCAAGGCCGACGGCCGCCTGAAAGAACACGCCGAAGCCAACGGTCTGCTGCCGATCGCGATTTTGGAGTGACGGTCCGTAAAATCAGGCTGAGAGAATGGAGCGGGTGAAGGGAATCGAACCCTCGTCGTAAGCTTGGGAAGCTTCTGCTCTACCATTGAGCTACACCCGCTTAAGCGGCTTAAACGCTGCCGTTCAACGGTATAGGCCATGATGCGAGGGCTTGCAATACGGATCCCGCTTGATCGGTCGTGTAACCTTGCCTTTGGTTTGAGCGAAACCTAAATTGAACGGTGATCCGCATTCCCGGCAGCAATGAAAGATCGACCATGCCCGAAGGCGCCCACGACTTCGTCCCGCTTGATCCGTTGAAGTTTCGCGACCCGCTGACAACGGCCAAGGGCGAAATGCGCGCCAGCGTCGCGTTGCATGCGTTGGAAACCCTGTGGTTCAACACCGGCAGCCTGTGCAACATCACGTGCGGCCATTGCTATATGAATTCCAGCCCGAGCAACGACGATCTGCTGTATCTGAGCCGCGATCATGTCCGTGCGTATTTGGATGAAATCGCGTCCGAGGGATTGACGGTCGCGGAAATCGGTTTTACCGGTGGCGAGCCGTTCATGAACCGCGACTTGGCGGGCATGCTCGACGATGTTTTGGAGCGCGGCTTTCGCGCCCTGGTCTTGACCAACGCCATGAAACCGCTGTGGCAAAAACGCCAAGAGCTGCTGTCATTGAAAGAACGTCATGACACCGCGCGTTTGAAGCTGCGCGTTTCCATCGACCACCATTCCATAGCAGGCCATGAACAAGAGCGCGGCGCCGGGACCTGGGCGCCGATGGAACGCGGCGTGAAGTGGCTTTTGCAACACGGCTTTTCCATCGATGTCGCCGGGCGCACGATGTGGGCGGAAACGCAAGATGACGCGCGCCAAGGCTACCAACACTTGTTCGACGCCTGGGGGCTGGGTCTTGACGCGAACGACCCGTCGCGATTGGTACTGTTTCCGGAAATGGACGACAGCCGCGACGTGCCGGAAATCACCACCCAATGCTGGAGTATCCTGAACGTACGTCCCGACGCCATGATGTGCGCCCGTTCGCGGATGGTCGTGCACCGCAAGGGCACCGCCGCGCCCACCGTCGTGCCGTGCACCTTGCTGCCTTATGACCCGCGCTTCGACATGGGCCGCCGCCTGGTCGACGCCGGCGGCGCGGTACCGCTCAATCACCCCCATTGCGCCAAATTTTGCGTTCTGGGCGGGGCGTCGTGTTCGGCTTGATCGTTTTCCCAGCGAACAAACCTGGACATTGCGCATATAAACCCCAGATAATGCTCAAGGTATGAAAAACCGCTCCGCGCACACCGGAGCCAACATCAAGAGAGAGCTCATCATGGAGCACCTGGCCGCAGACACCGAGGGCGTTTACACCCTCACCACACGTTCCATCACCGTTTTGGTGGAGCCCGAGTTTCTCGACGAGCAAAGCGATCCCGAAGAGCATCGTTTTGTGTGGGCATACCATGTCCGCATCGAAAACCGTGGCAGCCAGGCCGTGCAGCTGAAAAGCCGCTACTGGCGCATCACCGATGAAATGGGCAACGTCCAGGAAGTCGCGGGCGCGGGTGTAATCGGCGAACAGCCGCTGCTGTCACCGGGACAAAGCTTTGAATACACCAGCGGTACGCCGCTGGCGACTCCGTCGGGCATCATGCAAGGCCATTACGTTATGGAAGCGGAAACCGGGGAAACCTTCGAAGCGACCATTCCGGCATTTTCCTTGGACAGTCCCTATCATCGCCGCCAACTCCACTGAGAGCGCGAGCCGACCCACGACTACAGGCTTGAACGCAAATCACTGGCCCCCCATATGGGTTAAGACGTCCGGCCCCTGCGCGCAGGATCCACACCGGACACCAGGATAAGGATACAGACCGTGGCCAATCATAAGCCGCTCAGCGTCGTCAACGATGACCCCAACCGCCCGGACCGCGCCACAGCCGAACAGGCCGTGCGCACGCTGATTCAATGGGCCGGCGACGACCCCGACCGCGAAGGTCTGCTCGACACTCCGGCCCGCGTTGTGCGCGCCTTTGAAGAATATTTCCAGGGCTACAACGCCGATCCGCAAGACATCTTGGAGCGCACCTTCGAAGAGGTCGAAGGCTACGACGAAATGGTGCTGCTCAAGGACATCCGCTTCGAAAGCCACTGCGAACATCATATGGCGCCGATCATCGGCAAAGCCCATGTGGCGTACTTGCCCAAAAGCCGTGTGGTGGGCATTTCCAAACTCGCCCGGGTGGTTGAGCTGTACGCCCAGCGTCTGCAAATTCAAGAAAAGATGACCGCCCAAGTTGCCAGCGCCATCAACGACGTGTTACAGCCGCTCGGCGTCGCCGTGGTGATCGAAGCCTCGCATCAGTGCATGACGTGCCGCGGGGTGCACAAACCGGGCGTTTCCATGATTACGTCGAAGATGCTCGGCGCGTTCCGCGAGGACGACCGCACGCGGCGGGAATTCCTGTCGATGGTCGCGAATCCGTCGTCGTCGGCGTTTGAAATGCTCTAGCGTTTCGCGACCCAGGCGCTTTCCCCTTGACCGAAATTGCAAAGGCGTGAAGATTGCCCTCATCCGGGCAACGCCTTTGCATGCCCGTGTAAGCGCGATCGTGCGATTAGGGAAAGTAGACACACCGCCCCATGATGGACTTTCGACCCATTTTGATGATTTTGGGCATCTTGCTGGCGACCTTGGCGTTCGGCATGTGCATTCCTGCCCTGGTCGATGCCGTGCAAGGCAACCCCGATTGGCAGGTTTTCGCTGTTTCGGCGGGCTTGACGCTGTTCGTCGGGGTATCGCTGACGTTGACCAGTTCCACCGGCCGGGTGCAGCTTAACGTCCGTCAGGCGTTTGTCATGACCACGCTGAGTTGGCTGGTTTTGACCCTGTTCGCCGCCCTGCCGTTCACCTTTTCCGAGCTCAAGCTCAGCTACACCGACGCCTTTTTCGAAGCCATGTCGGGCATCACCACCACCGGTTCGACGGTGATCACGGGGCTGGACAACGCCCCGCCGGGCATTTTGCTGTGGCGCGGCATTCTGCAGTGGCTCGGCGGCCTGGGTATCGTCGTCATGGCCATCGCGGTGATGCCGATGATGGGCGTCGGTGGTATGCAGATGTTCAAGGTCGAAGCCTTCGACGCGGGCGAAAAGGTCCTCCCGCGCGCCGCGCAAATTTCCCTGGCTTTGGTGCTGATCTACGCCGCGTTGACCGGCATTTGGGGCATATTGATGTGGTTGGCGGGCATGTCGCCGTTTGAATCCACCGTCCACGCCATGACCACCATCGCCACCGGCGGGTTTTCCACTTCCGACAAGTCGGTCGGTTATTTCGACAGCTGGCAGCTCGATTTGATCATCACCTTGGGCATGGTGGTTGGATCCTTGCCGTTTTTGCTGTTTTTGCAGGCCATTCGCGGCAAACCCATGCAATTGTGGCAAGACGAACAGGTGCGTGGCTTCATCACCATCGCCGCCTCGATCGTTTTGGTGGTGGCGGCGATGTTGTGGTTCGAAACCGGCATGGACCCAGCCCAAGCGCTACGATATGCCGCTTTCAACGTGGTATCGGTGATGACCGGCACCGGCTACGCCACCGATGATTACGGTTTGTGGGGCAGCTTCGCATTGCCGGTGTTCTTTTTCATCATGTTCATCGGCGGCTGCGCCGGGTCGACCACATGCGGCATCAAGGTGTTCCGCTTCCAAGTGCTTTATGCCGCCGCCCGTGTGCAGGTGCGCCATTTGTTGCAGCCCCACGGCGTGTTCATACCCTATTACAATCACCGCCCGATCCCCGACGAGGTCATCATTTCGGTGCTGTCGTTCTTTTTCGTATTCGGATTGTCGTTCGCGTTCCTGGCCTTAGGGCTCGGTATGTTGGGCTTGGACTTCCTCACCGCCGTGTCCAGCGCCGCCACCGCGATCGCCAACGTCGGCCCAGCGTTGGGGCCCATCGTCGGCCCGTCGGGAACCTTCCAAACCCTGCCTGACGCAGCCAAGTGGCTGATGAGCGCCGGTATGTTGCTGGGCAGATTGGAATTGTTCACCGTTCTGGTGCTGTTTTCGCGCACCTTCTGGCGCGGTTGAACTGTTTGTCAGGATTATCAGTCCATGCAAACACGCCCGTACAACCCCAATGACATAATCCCCATCCGAGATGTTTTTTATCAAGCGGTCGAAATCACTGCTGCACGGCATTACATGGCCGAACACATCAAGACCTGGAAAGACGGTGCTAACGATCTTTCGCGGTGGCGTCAACGTATCGAAACAGCCGCGCACTGCGATATTATCGAAGATGAACTCGGCATTTTCGCTTTCGGCACCTTAACCAACGAGGGCGAAATCGACTTATTGATGTGCCATCCCCGCCGCGCCCGTGAAGGCGCAGCCAGCATGATCTTGTTAGATCTTGAAAGAAAAGCGCGTGATATGGGCTTAACGCGGCTTTTCACGCAAGCCAGCCTCGCTTCGCGAGGAACCTTCTACAAAAGCGGGTTTAACGAAACTGAACAGCGGGTCGTATTGGGAATGCCATGCTTTGGCATGGAAAAAGTGTTATGCCCATGAAACGGCCTTCTCCAACGCCAATTCTCTTGCCAACCCCAACACATTGGCGCAGGTTAAAGTACCTGAGATCGGGGCTCCCTCTCCCTGGCAATTTGACGTGAGCGGCTTTGACTCCATGCTATCTTTTTTCACTCTGGCATTTTTGATCGGCATGAGCCACGCGCTGGAAGCGGATCACGTCGCCGCCGTGTCCTCGATGGCGACGCGCCAGAAGTCCGTCGGCCAGATCGTGCGCACCGGCGCGGTGTGGGGGTTAGGTCACACCTTGACGCTGATGGCTTTCGCCGGTGCGGCTCTTGTGCTCGGCCTCACAATCCACGACACGATGGCGGGCTGGCTTGAATTCACCGTTGGGGTAATGCTCGTGGGTCTTGGCGGCCACGTCCTGTACCGTCTGGTCCGCGATCGCATCCACTTTCACTTGCATAAACACCAAGCCGCCGCGCCGCACTTCCACGCGCACAGCCATGCAGGCGAAGGTCTCGACCATACCCGTAGCTCTCACGAGCACGATCATGCGCCGTTCCCGCTACGCGCCCTGCTGGTCGGCATGATGCACGGCATGGCCGGTTCCGCCGCCTTGCTGGTGCTCAGCGCCACCACCGCGCCGACGGCGTCGAGCGGTCTTGCTTATGTCATCGTGTTCGGCATTGGCTCGATGCTCGGCATGGCCGGGCTCAGCGTGTTGATCGCCGTGCCCATCGCGCTGTCGGCACGTTTTCTCACCTGGGCGCACCGCGGCCTGCAAACCGCCACAGGCTTAGCGACCATGGCGTTGGGCGTCATCACCATGTACCAAACCCAACTGCACACCCTGTGGGGTTAAGCACGGTTTATTCGGCGGCGTACTTTGTCGCGTCGGTGTCGCGGGTCATCAAAAAACCCGAGATCGACTGAGCCGCACGCTCGAACGCTTGCCAATCCGGACGCTTGGATTGACGCAGTCCGTCGGCTTGCAGGCGGCTCAACAGACAAAATCCGCACAGCTTCCGATCGAACATCTTGCTCTCGCAAATGCAGTCTTCATGCTGGCTCATATGCTTGTGCCACCGCACAATGGCCAAGGGCACCTGGGCCTCTTGGGCCAAGCCATAAACGCGTTCCAAAGAGTGCTGCTTCAGCGCAGTTTTATTGATTCTGTTCATCGCATGAAATCCTTCTGCAAACCGGACTCGCGTTATAGGGGCGCGATGTAACAGTTTTGCCGCTGGTATCCTGACGAATCCATGAACTTGTCACTAAACTCAGAAAGCGGCTCATTTTATGATTTTTTTATTTCGATAATTTTTTTTTATAGAATATGAAAATCAAATCATTGAGGCACAAACCTCATTTACTTTATAAGATTTAGCCGCCGTCGCGCATAACCTCCACCCACGGCCTTCGCGCCGATGGATGCGCCGCACGCGCAATCGTCGATTAAGGTGTTTGAAGAGGGCTGTGGGATTGTTGAAGCCGCGCGATCAGATACCCGGACCGTCCAGCCAACGGCGCAGATGCGCCTGAATCTGGTTTTCCATCTGCGCATTGAAGTCCGCCATCAGCGCCTCGGTCATTTCGAACCAAGCGCGTTCGCGTTCCGCCAAGGTGGCGTTTTCACGCACCTCCACGGACCGCTTGGCGGAAACCTTGACCTCGCCCTGGGCATTGTTTTGCCCATCCGCGATCATCAACCGCGCGGCGATGTTGGCATCGTAGCGTTCCGTCGGCTCATAGGTGAACGCCCCTTTGAGGCCGGTGCTTTTGTTCAACTGGGTTTCGATCACCGCCGCATCTTCAATGACGAACGTCGCGGTTCCGCCCCCCATGCCGCCGGGTGTGCCGACCGCCTGCAGACGGCGCGTGGCCCAGTTGCTCATGGCTTTGGCGGGCGGCGTGGAAAAACGGTGCTCGGCATTGGGGTCCGTCATGGGACTTTGATAGTCTGAGCGCACCTCGACCCGGGCGACCTTAAGATGGATCGGCGAGAGGTGCTGAAAGCCAACTTCCGGCACCGGACCGGCAAGCTGCGCATCACTGGCACAGCCCGCCAACGCGGCGGCGAGCACGGCGCCAAGGCCTATTTTCAAGACATGTCTGCGATCGGTCATCATGGTGCGATGATGGCCTTGGATTGTGACAGTATCAAGGCGTTTCGTAGAAAAAATACGCAGCCCTCTCAGGCATCGGTCGGGTCGAAAAGCGCGTCCAAATCCTCGGCCGTAAAGGTGTAGTCGGCCTTGCAGAATTCACACACCACCTGAGAACGACCGTCGTCGCCGACGATTTCGGCGCGGGGAAACGACTTTAAGGTGTTGGCCACTTTGTCGCGCGAACAGCGGCAGCGGTGAAACAGCCGATGCGCCGGATAAGCCCGCACGCCGTCTTCGTGATAGAGACGAAACAGCAAGGCGTCGTGATCCAAATCCGTGTCCAAAAGCTCATCTTCGGTCAAGCTGGCGAGGATCGCAACCGCGCGCCGCCAGCCGTCCTCGTCGACGTCGGCATGAAGGTTTTGACCCGGCATGCGCTGCACCATCAAGGCCCCGGCGCGCACCTGTTTGTTGTGCGGATCGAGCTTCGAGGTCAGGTAAATGGCCGTATCGAGTTGCTCGGAATTGCGAAAATAATGATGCGCGCAGTCCGACAACGTCGCGCCGTCCAGCGCGGCGATGCCTTGATAGCGGTCCATATCCTGGCCCTGATCGACGGTAAACGCCAAATGGCCGTTGCCCAACAGGCGCGGCACCGGGGCCCCGCCGGACAGAACCTCGCCCGCCACCTGCTCTACACGATCTTCGTCAAAGCGCGCATAGCCGCGCACCGCGCCTTCGGACGTGATATCGGCCACCAGCAGCGAAATGGGCCCGTCGCTTTGCACCTGCAGGGTGAAAATGCCCTCGTACTTCAAGGCGCTGGCCAACGTGACGGCAAGCGTCAGGGTTTCGCCCAACATCACCGAAACGGCGTCGGGATAGGCATGGGCGCCCAGCACCTGATCCAATGCCGGACCTAGGCGCACCAAGCGGCCGCGAACATTGACGTTTTCGATCTGAAACGTCTGGGCGATATCGATGTTGCCGGCAGGCGAAGAGGCACTGTCACGGACGTCGGTCATGGACGCGCTCAACTCATGCACCACGCCAAAATGCCTTTTTGCGCATGCAGGCGGTTTTCCGCCTCGTCCCAAATGACCGATTGCGGCCCGTCGAGGACTTCGGCGGTCACCTCTTCGTCGCGGTGCGCAGGCAGGCAGTGCATGAACAAGGCATCCGATTTGGCCATGGCCATGCGGCGCGCATCGACCTGATAGGGTTGCAGCAATTTGTGGCGCACGGCCGCGTCCTTATCGCCCATCGACACCCAGGTATCGGTGACAATCAGATCCGCGCCCGAACACGCTTCGTCGGCGTCGCGGGTCACGGTGACGTCCGCACCTTCGGAAGCCGCCCAATCCAGGACCCCTTGGTTGAGGCTCAACTCTTCGGGCATCGCCAGGCTCAAGGAAAATTCGAACCGTGCCGCAGCGTGCACGAAGCTCGCCGCCATGTTGTTGCCGTCGCCGCACCAAACGACCTTACGACCCTTGATCGAACCGCGATGTTCCTCATAGGTCATGATGTCGGCCATCAACTGACAGGGGTGGCTATCGTCGGTCAGGCCGTTGATCACCGGAACTGATGCATAGCTTGCTAATTCTGCCAGTTTTTCGGGCTTGTCGGTGCGGATCATGATGGCGTCGACATAGCGCGACAGCACGCGTGCGGTATCGGCCACGGTTTCGCCGCGTCCCAACTGGCTGCCATGGTCATCCATGACCACCACGTGACCGCCCAACTGCTGCATGCCGACTTCGAACGACACGCGGGTACGGGTGGACGGCTTTTCAAAAATCATAGCAAGCGTTTTACCGCTGAGAATGCGCGTATCCCCCTCCATGTCGCGACCGGCCTTGATGGCCGAGCCGAGGTCGAGGATCGCGTGCAGGGTGCCTGCATCGAGCTTGTGTAAATCGAGAAAATGCTTCGGAGCCGACATATCAGCTCTCCTTCACTTCAATTGTCAGACGTGACCGCTAGATATGACGGGCGGCCACGGTCTCAAAAATGGCGATAGCCTCAGTCACATGGCTGTCTTCGATGATCAACGGTGGCAACAGGCGCAACACGTTGTCGCCCGCGGGCGCAACCAAGAGACCTGCGCCTTCCAGTTCGGTCTTGAAATCGCGGTTGACGATGCCTTCCACCAGCTTGATGCCTTGCATCAGGCCTTGACCGCGGGCTTCGACAAACACGGTGGGGAATTTTTCCACCAACGCGCTCAACGCCCGACCCAAGGTTTCGCCCACCGCGACCACATGATCGAGGAAACCGTCCTTGAGCAGCTCGTCCAGCACCGCGCCGCCGACCGCCATCGCCAGCGGATTGCCGCCGTAGGTGGTGCCGTGATTGCCGACGCCGAGCACGCCCGCCGCCTCGGTGGTGAGGATCGCGCCGAGCGGAAAACCGCCGCCAATGCCCTTGGCCGTGGCGACCACGTCCGGCGTCACGCCCGCCCATTCGTGGGCGAACAGCTTGCCGGTCCGACCCATGCCGCATTGCACTTCGTCGAACATCAACAGCAGGCCGAACTCGTCGCACAGATCGCGCAGACCTTGCAGATAGCCTTCGGGCGCGGCGCGCAAACCGCCCTCGCCCTGCACCGGCTCGACCAAAATGGCCGCCGTTTCATCGGTCACGGCCGCGCGCATCTCGTTCAAATTGCCGAACGCCACCTGGCTAAAGCCGTCCACCACCGGGGTGAAACCTTCCAGAAGCTTGGCTTGACCCGCCGCGGCGATGGTCGCCAAGGTGCGGCCGTGAAAGGCGTTTTCGCACGCGATGATGCGAAACCGTTCCGGATGGCCGTGGTCTTTTTGATACTTGCGCGCGATCTTGATCGAACCTTCCAACGCTTCCGCGCCGGAATTGGAAAAGAACACCCGGTCCGCGAACGACGCCGCCGCCAACCGATCCGCCAGCTTGATCTGGCCGGGAATCGTGTAGAGGTTCGACACGTGCCAGACCTTCTTGGCCTGTTCGGTCAGGGCTTCGACCAAGTGCGGATGGGCGTGGCCCATGCAGTTGACCGCGATCCCGGCGCAGAAATCCAGGAATCGTCGTCCGTCGGCCGTGTACAGATAGACCCCCTCGCCTTTTTCAAAAGCGAGATCCGCAGGCGCATAAGTCGGCATCAGCGCGGACATGACGAACGTTTCCTTTCTTTGCGTTTCAATCCAAAAATAACAACCGGGCAGCGGATGGCTGCCCGGAAAGCCGGGGATTATGGGAATCCCGGTCCGTTCTGTCAATGGAAACGAATAAGAACCTTTACGGTTTCAACTTATAGCCGCTGTCGAATATCCGCCAGCAGACGATCCACAGCGCCACGTCCATCAGCCCCACAACGATCATGCCGGTCAGCACCGGGGCGTCGGATTGGCCGATGAAGCCGTAGCGAAAGCCGTCGATCATGTAGAAAAACGGATTGAGGTGGGCGATGGTCTGGCCCAATTCCGGCAGCCGTTCGATGGAATAGAACGTGCCCGACAAAAACGACAGCGGGGTGATGATGAAATTGGTCACCGCCGCGATGTGGTCGAACTTGTCCGACCAGATGCCGCCGATCACGCCCAGCAACGACAGCATCAGCGACGCGGCCACGGCGTGAAACACGATCAGACCGATGTTGTGGATGTTGATCGGCACCCAAATGCTGAGCACCGCGCTGACCGCGATACCGACCGCGATGCCGCGGGTCATGCCGCCCATGGCGATGCCGAACGTCAACTCGTGGGCGCTGAGCGGCGGCATCAACGTGTCGACGATGTTGCCCTGAACCTTGGAAATCATCATCGAGCTGGACGTGTTGGCGAAGGCGTTTTGCACGATCGCCATCATGATCAGGCCGGGGGCGAGGAATTCCATGAACGGCACGCCATGCACATCCGTCACCGCGCGGCCCAACGCCAACGAGAACACCGCCAAGAACAACAGCGTGGTCACCACCGGACCGACGATGGTCTGGGTGTACACCTTCACGAAACGGCGCACTTCGCGCATATAGAGCGTATAGAGGCCAAGCCAGTTGCTGGTTGTGGTCTGCTGCATGATCGCACCAATCGTTTTTTTGGGGCATTGGTCTAAAGAGAAGCACCTTATATAGTCCTCTCATGAGCCAGCGCAAAGACTCTTCCTCTTCGTCCAAATCGCACATCCCGCGTAAAATCACGCCGGAGCGTCTGGCCAACATCGCCCTGCATTACCTGGAACGCTATGCGTCGAGCGCGGCGAACCTCAAACGCGTACTGGAGCGCCGCGTCTTCAAAGCGTCGCTGTTTCACGATGATTTGGATGTCGATGCCGCGCGCGGCTGGATCGATGCGCTGATCCAGCGTTACCTGGACGCGGGTTTGCTCAACGATCTCAATTACGCCGAAACCCGCGCCCGGTCCTTGATGGCGCGCGGCACGGCGGCGCGGGTGATCCGCATCAAGCTGATGGAAAAAGGCGTCGACGGCGAGACCATCGACCGCGCCCTCGAAGCCTTGGTCGACGAGCACCCCGAACCGGAATTGGCCGCCGCCATCAAACTGGCGCGCCGCCGCCGGTTGGGACCTTACGGCGACCCCGCGACGCGCGCCGACAAAAAAGACCGCGACCTCGCGGCCATGGCGCGGGCGGGCTTTTCCTACGACATGGCACGGCGCGTAATCGACTGCGACGACAAGGACGAATTGGAAGATTTGCTCGCCCTGCCGCTGCTGTGAGACCCGCCGTTTTCGCCCTAGCACATATGACTGAATTGATTGTTGCCGCCAAACGTGTTCAAACCATAGCTACAAAAGCGAACTGGTTTTAATCCAAAAACGGGCACAACACATTGAAGTTCGCAGATATTAGACGCGATTTCGGCCCCGCCTGCGTCGGCGCATTGGCGACGCTGCCCCAAGCCGTGGCATATGGGCTGATCGCCGTTGCGCCGCTGGGCCCGGATTGGGCCGCGTTCGGTATCGCCACCAGCGTCGGCTCATCGATTCTTTTCGGCCTCATCACCGGCCTTTGGGGCCCCAACCGCTTCATGATTTCCGGGCCCGGCGCAGTGACGGCGTTGATGCTGGCATCTGCCATCGCCGCCGCCCTGGGGCGCGGTTACGAGCCCAGCCAGGCCCTGGCCTTGGCCTATGTCAGCATCGTCATCGCCGGTCTTTTTCAAGTCGTCGCGGGATGGCTGCGGCTGGGTCACGTGACCTCGTACATTCCGGTTCCGGTCCTGTCGGGCTTCGCCAACGCCTCGGCGCTGTTGGTGATGATCAGCGCCGTGCCCACCGTGCTCGGCCTGCCAGGCCTACCGCTCGGCGACATCGCGGTCGCCAACGCCCATGCCATTAATCCGTGGGCGGTGACGGTGGGCGGCGTAACCATCGTCGGTTTGTTGGTGCTGGATGGGCGGATCAAAGTCGTCCCCGGCGCGGTGATCGCACTGGCCGTCGGTTCCGCGCTGTACCACCTGGGCACATCGGGATTGGGCCTGTCCGCAGCCCCTTTGATCGGTTATATCGATCTTCTGGATCTCTGGCGCATACCGCCGTTGTGGACCGCCGGCGACGCATGGCTGGCAAGCTTTGGCAATCCAGCGAGTCCCAACGCCCTATGGCGCGCGGCGGATATCCCCTTGTTGGCGGGGCTTTCCATGGGCCTGTTGGCATCCTTTTACACCGTCATTTGCTCCACCACCTTGGCGCTACGCACCGATGAGCCTTGCGACGCCAACGCCGAATTGCGCGTCCATGGCGTCACCAATGTGCTGATGGGCGGGCTCGGTTTTTTACCCGGCAACGGCTCTCCCAGCCGGTCTGCCGCGATCTTGGATGCAGGGGCGACGTCGCGTGCGGCCAATTACGGTTCGGCCATCGTATTCGCCGTGTTGCTGGCGGCTATGGCGCCATTGGTCGCGGTCCTGCCGCTTTGGGCCACGGCGGGTATGTTGATTGCGACCTCTTTGCAAGCCTTTGACCAGGGCACGCTCAACAACATCAAAAACATCGTCATGCAAAAGTTGCCATACCCGCGCGTGGTCGCAGGCGATGTCGCGGTGACGGTGGTGGTGATCGTCACCGCCTTGGCCTTCGACCTGATCGCCGCCGTGGGCTTGGGCGTTTTTCTATCGGTGGCGCTGTTCGTGCTGGGCATGGGACGCAACCCGATTCGACGCATCTATCAAGGTTCGCGCATCCATTCCAAAATCCATCGTCCGCCCGAACAAATTCAGCGCCTGGAACAAGAAGGTCACCGCATCGCGGTGATCGAAATCCAGGGCGCGTTGTTTTTCGGGTCCTGCGCCAAACTGCTGTCGGAAGCCCAGACCTTGCTAAACGGCGGGGTGGAATTCCTGATCTTGGATTTCAAACACCTGACCTCTTTGGACAGCACCGGTTCGACCAAGCTGCGCACCCTGTCGCTTATGTGCAAGGAAGCCGGCGGCCAACTGATGATCAGCTATGTCGAACCCGAGCGGCGCACCGCACGCGCATCCCGAACACAATCACCTACGCCCTCCGCCCCTCCCGATTGTCGACGCACGCAAAGTGCGCCACGATGGATTTGGCTTGTTTTGCATGCCAACGCCATCACCGATTTGATCGGGGTGGACTGGTTTTTCAGCGACACCGATTCCGCCCTGGCGCGTAGCGAAAGACTATTGCTTTAACGTCTCGCGGCGACGGAACTCTCCTCGACGCGGCGGCGCATCGCCAACAGCGCTTTGCTGTCGGGCCTTACCCGCCCGCAAATCATGCAACTCGGCGCGTGCGCCAAGCGCCATGTCTACCGCGCCAAAGACGTTGTGTTCGCACAAGGGGACAAGGCCAATTGCGCATATTTTTTGGTGCGCGGGCGCATGAACGTCGAAATCGACATCCCCGGCACCAGCCGCACCAAGCGCGTCAGCACCCTGACCGACGGCACCATTTTCGGTGAAATGGGCCTGATCGACGGCGCGCCGAGATCCGCCAGTGTAACGGCCTCGCGCGATTGCATCTGTTATTCCATCGACGTCGAGAATTACGCCAGACTGCAAACGCAAAGCCCCGACTTGGTCGTCAAATTGATGGGCAATGTCAGCCGCCAGTTTTCCAGCCGCCTGCGCGTCGCCAACATCATGATCGCCGAACTGGACCAATAGGCGCGCCAAACTGGACTTCGCGCCTTTACACCTAGTCGGCAATGGATATCATCCACTCACCCCAATGTGAGACGACCTAAAGGCAGCCATGCAAAACATCACCGAATTGTGGACCCTCATCAAAGACGTCTGGCGGACCGGCGTGTTCGGCATCGACATTGGCGCGATGGTGGCGGCGCTCGGCATCTTCGTTGCGTTTTTGCTGCTGCGTGGACTGTTGACGCGGTTCATCATCGGCGCGTTGCGCCTCAAGGTCGGCAAAACCAAAACCCAGATCGACGACGACCTGCTCACGGCGCTGGAAGAACCGATCCGCCTCGCCCCGCTCATTTTCGGCGCGTTTTTGGCCTTTCAGTTCCTCAACCTCGAAACCCACTACCAAGACATTGCCGACAAATTGATCCGCTCTTTGATCACGGCGGCGATTTTCTGGGCATTGTTTCGCGCCATCAAACCGCTGTCGAATCTGCTGACGCGCTTGGAAACCCTGTTTACCGCCGTGATGATGGATTGGCTGGTCAAGGCGGTGAAGCTGCTGATCGCGTTCATCGGCGTGGCGGCGGTTTTGGAAATCTGGGGCATCCAGGTGGGGCCGATCCTCGCCGGTCTGGGGTTGTTCGGCGTGGCAGTGGCGCTGGGCGCGCAAGATTTGTTCAAGAACCTCATCGCGGGGATCTTGATCATCGCCGAACGGCGCTTCAACAAAGGTGACTGGGTCCGCGTCGACGGCGTGGTCGAAGGCACCGTGGAACAGATCGGCTTTCGTTCCACCATGATCCGACGGTTCGACAAGGCCCCGGTGTTCGTGCCCAACACCAAGTTGGCCGACAACGCGGTGACCAATTTCACCGCCATGACCCATCGGCGCATTTATTGGCACATCGGGGTCGAGTACCGCACCACCATCGAACAGCTCAAGACGATCCGCGACGGGATCGAGGCCTACGTTCTGGGCTCCGATGAATTTGCCCACCCGCCTGAGGTTTCGACCTTCGTGCGCATCGATAAGTTTTCCGACAGCTCGATAGATATCATGCTGTATTGTTTCACCAAGACCACCGACTGGGGCGCTTGGCTGGAGATCAAGGAGCGTCTAGCCTACCACATCAAGGATGTGGTCGAAGGCGCAGGATCCAGCTTTGCATTCCCGTCGACATCCCTATATGTCGAATCTATGCCCGGCGACGCGCCGGAAGTGTTCATGCCGCCATCCAAGAAAGAGGCTTAGCTCATGTCCGTGACCATTTATCACAACCCCCGTTGCTCCAAATCCCGTCAAACGCTGGAGCTGATCCGCGAAAAAGGCGTCGAGCCGGAAATCATCGAATATCTGGAAACCCCGCCCAGCGCGGCGGAACTGAAAGACATTCTCGCCAAGCTGGGCAAAAGCGCGGCGGAAATCGTGCGCCGGAAAGAGGCCAAGGAAGAAGGTATCGATGTGGACGCGCTGGACAACGACGCGTTGATCGCAGCGCTCGCCGCCCATCCGCGCGCCATCGAGCGGCCCATCGTGATCAAAGGCGCCAAGGCCGTCATGGGCCGGCCGCCTGAAAACGTTATCGATTTCGTCTGATCTGTGTTGGACACAAAAAACGGGCGCTCCCTATCGGCAGCGCCCGTTTTTTTCGTTATACATGTTCGGCGACTTAGCCGCGAATGGTGGCGAGGAAGTTGTTCACTTCACCATTGAGCTGATCGGATTGGCGTCCCAGCTCGACCGCCGCGTCGAGAATTTGCGACGCCGAGCTTCCGGTCTCCGACGCCGCCTGGGTCACCTGGGCGATGTTGGAAGAGACCTCTTGGGTGCCGGTCGCAGCCTGTTCGACATTGCGGGCGATTTCCTGGGTCGCCGCGCCTTGCTCCTCGACCGCCGCCGCGATCGCCGAGGTGATCTCGTTAATCTGGTTGATGATGCCGCCGATCGAGCCGATGGCCTGCACCGCGTCCTGGGTCGCGCCCTGGATGCCGCCGATCTGGTTGGAGATTTCCTCGGTCGCCTTGGCGGTCTGGTTAGCAAGATTCTTGACCTCGGATGCCACCACGGCGAAGCCTTTTCCCGCTTCGCCAGCGCGCGCCGCTTCGATGGTCGCGTTCAAAGCTAACAGGTTGGTTTGGTCGGCGATATCGGTGATCAACGCCACCACTTCGCCGATCTTGTTGGCCGCATCGGCCAGGCCTTGGACCTTTTGATTGGCGCCGTCGACTTCGGCCACCGCCGCGCCCGCAACCTGAGTGGACTGAGAGACCTGACGCGAGATCTCGGAAATCGAACTCGACAGCTCTTCCGCCGCCGAAGCCACCGTCTGCACGTTGGCGGATGCTTGTTCCGCCGCAGCCGCCACGTTGGTGGCCTGATGGCTGGTTTGATCGGCCGTGCCAGAAACGGAACGCGCCGTAGATTGCATTTCCTTGGCCGCCGCCGACACGGTTTCGACCACGGCGCCGACACTGGTTTCAAACTGTTCGGCCATGCGCATGCGTTCCGCACGGCGTTGTTCAACCTGCGCGGCTTCGGCGGCTTTCTGTTCGCGTTCGCGCTTTTCAGCCTCGCCCAGCGCGACCTTGGTTTCCATCAACGCGCGGGCCACGGTACCGAATTCATCGGTACGCTGGCAATTGAGGCACGAAGCCGCTTCATATTCATGGTTCGAAATCTGCTCGATATCCGCCAGCAACCCTTCGATGGAACCTTTGATCAAGGTAAACAGGTAGATCGCCGCGGCCAAACCAATCACCACACCGATGGCGGTGAGGATCATGTTGAGCTGTGCCACGCCTTCAAGGCTCGCCTGCACATCGTGAATCGAGTGTTGGAGTCCCTCCAATCGCGCATTTGTGGCTTCTTCGACCTTGAGCGTCAGGGCATCCATGTTTTCGCCCATGGTTCCCGCGACGGCATCGAAGTTGCCCATCATCACGTTACCGGCTTCAGGACCTTCCGCGACATAAATTTCGCCCATTTTTACGCCGGTTTCGTAATACGGGCCGAACGCGGCCTGGGCGGCATCAAGCGCCGAGACGATTTCCGTCAACCCAAGGCTGGTCGCCAATTGGCGCGCTTTGGCAACATCCTCGGTAAATTTCTGGGCATAATTGGCGGCTTCGGTGAAGCCGTCGTCAAATCCCGGCAAACCGCGGGTCGCGGAAATATCGGAAATCCATTGCTGAACCTGAACCACATCCAGCTTGATGTCTTTGATCAGCACCATCAGCGGGATGGCCTCATGCGCCACAACGTTGGAGCTGTCCTCGGTCAGTTCGAGTTTTGGCAGCTGTGCGTTCAAGTTGACCAGCGTCACGGTCGCAGCGCCCGCAAAAACCAACAAAATGACGGCAAGAACGGCTATCAAGCGCGCTTTAATGGACATTTATATTCTCCCCCACAAGACTTCAATGGTCATGTATCGTTTGCTTTTCGTTGCGATCACCTTCCCCCGAGGCATCCGTTCACCGCAACACAGCTAATGCATTCACCTTTATCATAGTTTTTTTCGCGATACCACTTCTCCAGATCCTCGCGTTTTTTTGTGGCAAGCGGAATCACAACCCCCGCAAATGCTTTGGCCTGAGCCCCCCGCTTCCACCCTGAACGGCGCGGACCTGCGCCAATAAAGATGCCGTATCGCGCGGCAAATTGCCCGCCAACGGCAACGCATTAGACGCGTGGTTGGAGCGGAAGATCACCGCCTTGGGCGGATCAAGTAATTCCAAAAGGTACGCCAATTCGGCCAAGATCGCATCGTCGTCTTGCCATTCGAACCCGACTTCGCCCGCATCGTTGGCAGCATCGAACGCTTGGCGAAAGCGCGGTTCCTGGTCGCTTTCCAAACCCAACTGCAAGGTCGAAAGAAATTTAGGCGGAGCGCGGTTGATCAATGCCGCCGTGCCTTCGATGTGTTCGCGCCAATGCGCTTTGCCGCCAAGGCCGAGGATCACCGTCGCCGATACCTTGATTCCGGCGTTTTCAGCCGCAACGAGGGCTTTTTCCATCAATTTGGCGGAACCTTTGCGGATCCGCCGGAGCATCTTGTCGGAGCCGCTTTCGATCCCCAAATAAACCATGCTCAAGCGCTTTTCACGCAACCGGATCAAATCCTCGGGCGACTTTTTTGTTAGATTTTGCGGCGTGGCGTAACACGTCACCCGCTGTAAATCGGGAAACGTCGCGATCAGTTTATCGAGAATTTGCGCCAAGTCGTCCGTCGGCAGCACCAAGGCGTCACCGTCGGCGAGAAAGACACGCGTCGCATCGGGCCAATCGCAGGCGGCATCTTCGATATCGGCGAATACTTCGTCGAGCGGCCGCGCGCGATAATCCTTGTGCTTATACATGGTGCAAAACGTGCACGCATTGAAGCTGCACCCCAGCGTCGCTTGGATGATGAAGTTGGAGCCCTCGGAAGGGGGGCGCCACAGCGGCATATCGTATACAATCATAAAAGGGAATGTAATGCGTCCAGCCCAAACTTTCCATGGCCGCTTTCCCTTGAACATCAGCCGCTTACATCGGATACTCCGCCAAGGAGACGAGTTCTTGAGATGACGACGCAAGAAAACACCAAACCAGGCGCCCCCGCGACGCAGCCCACCGCACGCAACGAGCAAGCGGATGAGGCGCGGCGCGTCTATGAGCTTGCGCTGGAGCATCACCGCGCCGGTCGTCTCGATATCGCCATCAAGGAATACGCCCGCGTACTCAAGCTCGCCCCCAGTGCGCCGGAGGTTTACAACAACCTCGGCGTCGCGTTGCGCAGCGCCGGACGCCCCGAAGCGGCGGTGGCGTGTTACCGCAGATCGCTCGGTATCCGCCCGGGCGCGGCCAATGCCTACACCAACCTGGGCAACGCCTTGCGCGACCTCGGCGAAACCACGCGCGCCGTCGAAGCGCATCGGCGCGCCGTCAAACACGGTCCGAAATCGCCCAAGGCGCTCTACAATGCCGGACTAGCCTTTCGCGAAGGCGGCCTCAGCAAAGTGGCGCTGGAACATTTCGAACGCGCCATCAAGCTGGAGCCGACCTATGCACTGTGCCGGGTGGAACGCGCCATCACGCTGTTGCAGATGGGCGAGTGGCAGCGCGGCTTTAAAGAGCTGGAAATCCGGTTCGCCCTTCCCGGGCGCGATCCGCGCCGCAAAGACATCGAAAACTGGAACGGATCGGCGCTGCAAGGGCGCGCCATCTTGGTCAATTACGAAGGCGACGAAGGCACCGTCATCCAGTTTGCACGGTTCGCCGCCGTACTCAAACGCGGCGGTGCAAAAGTGGTGATGGAATGTCCGCCGCATCTCAAACACCTGTTGTCGTCATCGCCCGACATCGATGAAATCATCAGCGTCGGCGCCGATGCACCCGGCGTCGACGTGCAGGTGCCGCTGCTCAGCCTGCCTGCACGGCTCGGTACTTTGGTCGACACCGTGCCCGAAGAAACACCCTATCTGCCGGTTCCGCGGATCGGCTCATCGCGTTTGGACATTCATCCAGAAACGCGCCTCGCCATCGGGTTTGCATGGTCGGCGAATTGGGACGGTCGCGCCGCCAAGGGGCCCAAGCGCCACGGCGACATGATGCTGGACGACTTCACCGAGTTGGCCGGCATCCCCGGCTTGCAGCTGTTTTCATTGGAACGCGGCGCGGGCGCGGGCGACATCGCGCGCCTGGGTTTTCAGCCGTTGATCGAACAGACCGGACAAACCCTGATGGACGCCGCCGATTTGGCATCGGCCATCGATCAATTGGATCTGGTGATATGCAGTCATTCGGTCGCTGCCCATATCGCCGGCGCGCTGGGCAAGCCGGTGTGGATGCTGCTCGACGTCGGTGCGGATTGGAGCTGGCTGCTGGATCGCGAGGACAGCCCGTGGTATCCCAGCATGCGCATCTTCCGCCGCACCGCCGATGAACCTTGGAGCGCCACGGTCACCAGAGTACGCCAAGCGTTGATGGATGTGCTTAAAGGCGGCTGATGAGCCTTTTGAACGAGAACGAACATGAGCGACACGCCACAAGACCCGAACCGCTCGACCGTCCCCGACGAGGTCCCAACCCAAGGGCCCGTTGAGCCGGATACCGCCCCGGCGAAAAAGCCAGGGCTGTTTTCGCGCCTGTTTGGCCGCGCCGCAACCGGCGCGGAATTGGAAATCGCCATCGCCCCGTTCGTCGACATCGCCGGGGTCGATCATGCCCGCAGCCTCAGCGCGGTGTTTGCCGATTTGGATGGCGTGCGCACCAAGCATCTGCGCGAAAAGCCTATTCTGACGCCAGAATCGCCACGCGCCGAACATCTGCCCGCCGCCTGCGGCCAAGCCATGCACTGGGTCAGCAAGTTCAACGCCGATCTAGTGTTGTGGGGCGACGTTCCGCCGCCGGGCACCACGCTCTACATCCACTTCGCCGCGCCGCCGCCGGTCGACGAGGATCCGGCCGGAACCATTTCACCGTTCCAAGCCCTGACCCTACCAGTGGGTTTCGATCCCGAGGATTTAGGTGCGCTGTTGTTGGCTGCGGCGCTGGCGGCGATGAACCCCAAAAGCGACGCCAAACGCCAAAGCCGCCGCAGCCTGGTGGCGGAAGCCCTGGAGCACGCGGCGGAAGCGATCGAGCGCATTCCGTCCGACTTCACCACCCGTGAGCAGGCGTCCATCCAAGCGATGTTCGCCAACTCTCTGGCGTCGTTCGGTCATTTGTTCCCCGGCACCGAGGTCTATCATCGCGCCTCGCTGGCCTACACCAAGGCCATCAAAGGTACGTTGCGGTCCGAAAGTCCCACCAACTGGGCCTATCTGCAGCGCAATCTGGGCACCGTGCTACAGGCATTGGGCGAACGCACCGACGATGTCGATACGCTTGATCAGGCTGCCGCCGCCTATCGCGCCGCGTTGGAAGTCTTCAGCCTCGAAGCGACACCGTTTCCGTGGGCGACCACGCAAAACCGCCTTGGCGAGGTGCTCTACCGCCTCGACAGCAAAAGCGGCGACACCAAGGGCCTCAAGGAAGCACTGGTCATTTATCAAGGCGCGCTCAAGGTTCTGACCAAACGCTCCATGCCGTTGCTGTGGAGCGAGACCATGAACAATCTCGGCCAAGCCGCACAGATGCTGGGCCGTGAACTGAACAATGAAGACGTGCTAGAGCGCGCGGTCACGGCCTACAAACAAGCGCTGCTGATCCGCAAACGCGATACCCAGCCGACCTTGTGGGCCGCAACGCAAAACAACATGGGCAGTGCGCTGTTCATTTTAGGCCGCATGACCAACGCGGATAAATATTTCGAAGAGGCGCTCAATGCCTTCATGGGCGCGCGCGAGGTCTACACCTCCTTGGGCCTGACCCGCATGGTCGAAATCACCGAAAAGAACATCGCCCACGCCGAAGAACGACTTCCCGACGGCGCCGGCAAAGGCGCACAAAAAGACGCATCCATGTGGTGGCTGGAAGAAGAAGACCCGGCGCAAAAAAGCTGACGGGAAAAAGCCGATCTGGGCGTGCGACGCGCTTTATTTCGCCCAGCGCGACCAAAAGGCGCTGATCAGCGACGACAGGCCCAGGAACGTCACCGTCGCGATCAGCTGCCACATCAACAGCATCACCGTGGCATCGGGGGGATGGAACAAACGCAAGCCAACCGCGCCCAGCGCCGAGGCCGCCAACACCGCCAAACCGACGGTCAGGGTCGGCGACGTCAAAAGGCCGCGCTTGAGCAAGATCACCATCACCAGCGCCGGGGCCGCGCCGGTCGCCACCACGGACGGATAGCACGTCCAATGCGGCGCGAAGGAGAACTGATCGGGCCCCACCTGTTCGAACAACTGCCAGCAGCTTTCGGTGATCAACGCCAACCAGACGAAAAACGGCGCCACCGGCAGCATCCAGACTTTCTGGCTACGGCCCGGCTGACTGCTGGACAGCGCCGCATAGCCCGCTGTCACCGCCGTCAACAAGATCGCCGCCAATTCAGACAAGCTGCGCATGGTGGTGAGGCGTTCGACCGCCAATTGGAAGGATTGCCGTTCTTCAAAGACCAAGGCGAACGATTGTTGTTCGACCAGGGCACCCAAAATCAGCGACACCGGTAACGCCATCGCCACCCAACCCAACAACCGCTTGCCCGGAGACGGCAAACGCTTTACCGGCGTCAGGTCCTGGGACAAGGAAGCGATTAAGTTTTCGGTCGACGTGCTCATATTTTTCTTACCGTTCCGCTTTCGGAGCCATTTCGGCGCGTAGACTTTTGAGTGCCCGGTGCATCGCCACTTTCAGCGCGGCAACGGACATGCCGCTGGCTTCGGATGCCTCTTTAAGGCTCATTTCACGCAATTTCAACAGTTCCACTGCGGTGCGTTGCCCGGCGGGCAACGTCTCGAGGGCCCGGTTGAGATCATCGCCAGACGCAAAAACAAGATCATCCTCAGGAAGGATATTCGTTTCGTCCGACAAAAAGGTTTCAGGATATTCGTCCACCAGCGTTTCCCGCGCGCCTTGACGGTAGATCGTACGCAACGCATCGATGGTGCGGCGCTGGGCGATGGTGCCGATCCATGGCTTGAACGCCAAATTGGGATCATAGGTGTGTCGGTTTTTGTGCACCGACAACAATACGTCTTGCACCACATCTTCGATTTTATCGGGATCATTGATGCGTTTGCCGACGATGGCGCGCACGAAAGGCACCACCGCGCCGAGTAACTTTTGATACGCCGCCGCGTCGCCGTCTTGCGCCAGCGTCATCCATTCCGACCACTGGCGATCTTGTTCCGCCTTAGGGTCGAACTTCGGATCGGGCGTATTGAGAGACTCCGTCATACTTTTCCGATACGCGCTTTTTCGCTGAATCGAGCCGTCTTTGCTCGGCGTCAAAAAAAATGTGTAACCCCATCGGGCTTGGCAACGAACTGGTTGGGGAAGGGCACGAAACGACGTGTCCAGATCTTAGGCCCCGACCCTAAATGGGTCCCCAACCAAGTCAATCTTATTTTAGGAGGATTACATGTCCGTTAAATCCATCAGCAAAACCCCGCTGCTCGCCGCCGCCATGGCCGTCGCCCTGTCCACCGCCGCCGTGCAGCAAGCCAGCGCCGCGGAAATGGAAATGGAAAAGTGCTACGGCGTCGCCAAAGCCGGTCACAACGATTGCCAGACCGCAAACTCGTCGTGCGCCGGCACGTCGAAAATGGACGGCCAAAAAGACGCCTTCGTCGCCGTGCCCAAAGGCACCTGCGCGAAGATCGCCGGCGGTTCCACGAAGTCTATGTAAAAGGGATGCGCGAGATGACCAATTTGGCTCACACCGCGCACCGTCTTGCCAGCCCGATTTCGGCCGCGTCACTACCCGCGCAGTCCGGAATCGGGCTCAAGGCGCAACACTATAAAGATATCCATGACCGCAATCCCGATATCGGTTGGCTGGAAGTACACAGTGAAAATTACATGTGCGCGGGCGGCCCCACCAAAGCGTGGCTGAACGCCATGCGTGACCGCTATCCGCTGTCGCTGCACGGCGTCGGCTTGTCGCTCGGCAGTGCCGGGCCGTTGGACAAAACGCACCTGAAGCGACTGGTCGAGCTTGAGCGCCGCATCGAACCCGGCTCGGTATCCGAACATTTGTCGTGGAGCATCGCCGACGGCATTTACCTCAATGACCTGATCGCCCTGCCCTATACCGAAGAAGCTCTCGAAATTTTCTCGACCCACGTGGTTGAAATGCAAGATGCGCTCAAACGCCGGGTGCTGATCGAAAACCCGTCGTCGTACCTGCGCTACGAACACTCGGTCATTTCCGAACCCGAATTCCTGCTCAACGTCATCGACAAAAGCGATTGCGCGGTGCTGCTCGACGTCAACAACGTCTATGTCAGCGCCATGAACCACGGGTTCGACCCGATCGCCTATGTCGATCAAATTCCCGCCGACGCCATCGGCGAAATTCACCTCGGTGGCCACAGCGAGGTAGCTTTCGATGACCGCATCCTGCGCATCGACGATCATGGCTCGCAGGTCTGCGACGCGGTTTGGGCTCTTTATGAGCACGTTATCAAACGTACGGGCCCCAAGCCGACCTTGATCGAGTGGGACAGCAATATCCCCGAACTCGACGTGCTGCTCGATGAAGCCGCCAAGGCCGACCGCATTCTGGCGCGCGCCAGCGCAACCGAAGAGGTTCGCCATGCCGCCCTTGTCTGATCGTTTGTCCGATCTGCAAAGCGCGCTGCGCGACGTGTCGTTGGGCGGCGATGCCGGTGGGTTGGCCGCCGCCATCATCGGCGACGGCTTTGCGCCCGAACAGCGCCTCAACGTGCATCGCAACAACACCACCATCTTGCTGAGCGATGCCTTGGGCGGGACCTATTCGGTGGTCAAAAAATTGGTCGGCGAGGAATTTTTCGACGCCGTCGCGCGCCTCTACGTGCGCGCCCAACCACCGCGTTCGCCGTGCCTGTTCGAATACGGTGAAGGGTTCGGCGATTTTCTCGCCACGATGCCCTCTGTCGCCGAATTGCCGTATCTGCCCGACGTGGCAAAATTGGAATGGGCTTGGAACACCGCGTTTCACGCTGCCGACGCCCCGGCCCTGAGCGCCGTCGCCCTGACCGGCGTGGCCCCGGATATCTGCGGCGATTTGGTTTTTACGCCGCACCCGAGCGTGCAGTTGGTCCGATCGCCTTACCCCATCAAGGAAATCTGGGACATCAACCAATGCAACGCCGATCCGGATGCGATGGTCGACCTCGACGAAGGAGGGCAAGCGCTGGCGGTGCTGCGCCCGAAAGCAACCGTCGAAATGGTCGAGCTTTCCCCAGCCGGGTTCGTTTTGGCCGAACGCCTAGTCGCCGGCGACAGGCTGGAGGGCGCTTTCGCCGCCGCCCAAACCGTCATGCCAAACTTCGATCCCGCCGCGACTTTGGCGGTGTTGCTCGGCGTCGGCGCATTTTGCAGTTTTACTTTGAAATCTTAAAAAGGAACTCTCGCCATGCCCGCTCTTTCCGGCTTGTATTGCCGCGCCGTGCAACGTCTCAAAGCAATCCCTGACGGCCTGATGGTGCTGATGGCGCGGGTTGGCTTGGGCGCGTTTTTTGTGCGCGCCGGACAAACCAAAGTGGACGGCGATTTCAATCTCACCGACACCACCTTGTATCTGTTTCGCGAAGAATACAAAGTCCCCCTGCTGTCGCCCGAAGTCGCCGCCTACACGGCGACCGCCGCGGAACACGTACTCGGCGCGCTGTTGATCGTCGGCTTGGCGACCCGCTTGTCGGCGTTGGGACTGCTGGGCATGACGCTGGTGATCCAGGTGTTCGTCTACCCAGGCAGTTGGCCCGACCATTTGTTGTGGGCGGCGGTGCTGATGTTCATTTTGGCCCGCGGTCCGGGCTGGCTGGCCGCCGATCGCGGACTGTGCAAAATCACCGGCCACACCTGCGCCGTTTCCCCACAGCCGTGAGCGGTTGATCTCACCCCAATGTAAACGCTTTGACGTGCGCGGGCATTTCGACGCCCGCCACGTTGCGCGGATCGGGGACCGGATCGCCGACAATGTACCGGACCGGCAGCACGCCCGCCCAGATCGGCAGGGCGTAGTCTTCTTCATCGTCGCACACGCCGTCGTCGCGGATCTTGGCCGAGGCCTCGTCGATCGGCATGGACAGCACCGTCGTCGCTTTGGCTTCCTGCGCGGTCATGGGCCGCAACAGGGCGCTGCGTCCGGGATAAAGCTTGTCGATGAACGCGTTCAGACTTGCCGCTTTGCGGTCGGGGTCGTCGACGATCGTCGGGCGGCCATAAATCATCACCGACCGAAAGTTCGCCGAGTGGTGCATGGCCGAGCGCGCCAACACCATGCCGTCCAACAGCGACACCGTCAGACAGACATCCCGATCTTGTGACGCACGAATGCCCCGGCTGGCCGCCGAGCCGTGCCAGTAGACGTGATTGCCTTCGCGCCATTGAAACGTCGGGATCACCACCGGCTTACCGTCCAGCACGAAGCCGACGTGGCACAGCGCCATCGCGTCCAAAATCGCATGGATGGTTTTGCGGTCGAAGCTGCCGCGCTGGTGCAGGCGGCGCAACCGGGTGCGCTCGGTTACGGTCAATTCGTCGTTCATCGAAGCTCTCCTCGTGCAGATGACGATTGACCCATACGAAAATATTGGCATCTTTGAAATGTCCAAAAATATATTTATTAATAGGTCCAATTTTGCCAGATCACCCCCTCATCGGCCTGTCCCTCGACCCGAACGCACCCACGGCGATGTTCGCGCAGATCTATGACGCCTTGCGCCAGCGTATCGTGTGCGGTGAAATCGGTGCGGGCCGACGCTTGCCGCCATCGCGCAGTTTTGCCGAAGAATTGGGTGTGTCGCGCACCACCGTCGTCACCGCTTACGACCAGTTGATTGCCGAAGGCTTTGCCGAGGGGCGCACTGGTTCGGGCGTTTACGTCAGCGACATCGGTACGGTCGAAATCGCACCCGCCCCTCAACCACGCTCCGTCGCCGAGACGCCTGCCCTTGCGCAACCGTCTGCCTTGCGCCCCTTTCATCCCGGCCATCCGGATATGCGCTTATTTCCTCACCGCCAATGGGGACAGTGCTTGGCGCGCGTGGCACGCACCGATCCGCAGGCCTTGGCGATCCAGACTGATCCGTTCGGCGATCTTTTGTTGCGCACCGCCATTGCCGATTACCTCGCCGAATGGCGGGCGATGAAAGTTTCGCCCGAACAAATTTTGATCACCGCAGGGGCCAGCGACGCCCTCGAAATCTGTGTACGCACCCTGGCCCAACCGGGAGATTCGGTCGCTTTGGAAAATCCCGGCTACCGGGTGCTGCGGGCACTGATTCAAAGTCTCGGCCTGCAAACCATCTGGCTGGATGTGGATGAACACGGCGCGCAACTGCCAACCGCAACGCCGGTGCCATTGATGAGCGTGCTGACCCCGTCGTCGCAATATCCCCTCGGCGGTGCGATGCCGTTGGCGCGGCGGCGCGATTTTTTGGCCTGGAGCGAACATCATGGCGGTTGGATCGTCGAAGACGATTACGACAGCGAGTTTCGCTACGGTGGGCGCCCGATTCCCGCCTTGTCCAGTTTCGACAATCATGGCCGCACGCTTTATATCGGCAGCTTTTCGAAAGTTTTTTCCGATACCTTGCGGCTGGGCTTTTTGGTGATGCCCCGCCACCTCATCCCGAACATCGGCGCGACCTTGGCGCGGTTTGGCTCAAAAGCGTCCCTGATCGGCCAACGCCCGTTGGGCGTGTTCATGCAAGACGGTGGGTTTTATCGCCATATCCGGCGCATGCGCCGCATCTATGCGGAACGCCGCCGCGTCTTGATCGGATTGTTCCGCGATCATTTCATTGATGAGCGGGTGCAGTGGCGCGATCATCACAGCGGCATGCACTTGGTCGTGCATCTGCCGTCCGATTGCGACGACGTCGAAATCGCGGCGCGCGCCACTGACGCAGGCCTGTCGTGCCCGGCACTATCGACCTACTGCGCGGGGGCACACCCAAGACGCGGTTTGTTGCTCGGATTTTGCGGTTTCGACGCGCCTGCGCTGCAAGACGCTATGCCGAAACTGGCACGAATCGTCATGGACGCCTTAAACCGGATACCGTGATCGGGGCAAAAAACAAAAGCCTCAGAGCTCAAAACCGCGCGGCGGCCGATCTCTGAGGCTTGTTTTTGGCGGACCCTGAGCGATTCGAACGCCCGACCTTCTGATTCGTAGTCAGATGCTCTATCCAGCTGAGCTAAGGGTCCTTAGGTGCGTCACCGCCTTGCAGCGGAAGCGGGCGGAACCTACTCCAGCCCTGCCCGGTTGGCAAGGGGTAACGTCACAGTTTTTTTCAACTTTATGAACCAAGTTAAAAGCCCGCTATTTACAAATGCGCATAAAGCCTTGGCAATTATCGAAATCCGTCCTTGCCGCAGCTTTGGGCATTGAGTAAGATCGCTGCAAAAATCGCTGTGAGACATGTTATTCAAACGCTTTGAAGGACTTGCTTCACTCTGTGGGGGATGATCTTTTTTAGACTCCGACTCTTAGGTTCCAAGTTAAAGGCGAACGCGCGAAATGGATTTTTCGAAGTTCCGGGCAATGATCGTAGGGGCCGCTTTTCTGCTGCCGGCCTGCTCGTTTTCTGAATCAGCCCTGTGGCCTTCTTTGACAGGCGAAGACCCGACGGCGGAAACTCCGCCTCAGGCCACCATGCCCGCATCGATGGCTCAGACCACGCAGACCGAGGCAATCGATGGCGCTGGTTCGCCGCCGCCGCAACTCGGCACCACGGATTTCCGGCCTGTCGGCGTTACGCCAGGACAAGACACCGGGACCTTCGTCGGCCGCAAGGTCGCCGAACTGAGGGCCGAGCTGCAGCGCCTGCAAGACCAGGTCAGCACCCACAATGCTCAACTGCAAACGCAGCGTGCCGAAATGGTCGCCAGCGCGCAGAACTACCACAACACGGTCGCGGCGGTGAATTCCCGCCTTCAGGTCGGCACCACGCCGGGCAACCCGATTTTGGTGCAACAGTTCAACACCGCGCAAACTTCGTTGGATAACCTCAACGTCGGTATCGCCGCGATGAATAAGCTGGCCACCGCGGTGGCGGGCATGTCGACCATGTCGTCGTATCTGGCCGAATCGACCCGCGCGGCCTTTGGCGTGTCGGGCGCGGTGGACGAAGACCATCGCCAATTGACGATTTTGCAAGACGAAGTCGACCAGACTGTTGTTTTGATCGAACGCCTGCTTAAAGAATCCACCGACGACATCCGTCGTCAAAGCAGCTACGTGGCTTCCGAACGCTCCAACCTGAACACGCTCGCCGCCGGCATCAAAACCGGCGAAATTTATGGTGCGAGCCTGTCCAACGTGGCGCAAAGCGCCGCTGGCCCCGGCCCCGTTGCAGGCAAGCCGATGGATACGTCCGGTCGCCGCCCGCTGGTTGTGATTCGCTTTGATCGCGACAAGGTTCCCTATCAACAGGCTCTTTACAATGCCGTGGGTAAGGTTCTCGAACGTCGCCCCAACGCCGCGTTCGACCTGGTCGCCGTGGCGCCTGCATCGGGCGGCCCCGCGCGGGTAGCGTTGAATTCCACCAAAGCCCGTCGCCACGCCGAAGACGTGCTGCGCTCGCTTGTGGAAATGGGCCTGCCGCCCGCACGTGTCGCCGTGTCCGGCAAAACCGCTTCCAGCGCATCGACCAACGAGGTTCATCTCTATCTGCGTTAAGAGGTTTGCAACCGACAATCAAAAGCGCCGACCACTCATCCGGTCGGCGTTTTTTTTCGGCGCAAACTCGCTCCGATAGATCATCGATAATTTAACATTAGAAAATGTGAATTTAACAAAATCACCCTAAAAATGATCGAGGTGAGCCAATCACCTTTCGATTCGGTCAGTTTCGCAATGTTGCACATTGGCAACACATTAGAAAAATCCATTACAGTGCTACATAGATACTACTCATAATCTAATAAAATCCGTTAGATTTCTGACACATTCTGCTGAACAGGATTTATGGTCGGTTATATTGACGATGAACACCTGGATCAAATTGCACTTATTGATCTATACTCAGCACGCACCACAAACGTAACGATGCCGGCCCGACCGTGGGCTCAGCCACGAAGACCGGCACCAAGGGGGAATACATAATATGAAGAGCAACTTTAAGCTGACCCTACTGTCAGGTGTTGCCGCAGCCGCCGTAGTCATGGCATTTGCAGGTACGGCCAGCGCCACCAACGGCTATTTTTCCAACGCCTACGGCACCAAAGCCAAAGGTATGGCCGGCGCAGGCATGGCTATGCCGCAAGATACCCAAGCCGCGATGAACAACCCTGCCGGCATGAAAAAAATCGGCAACAAGGTTGAGGGCGCTGTGGCCATCTTCTCGCCGCTTCGCAAATATTCGACTGCAGGCGCTGCCGCCACGAACTTCATGAACGACAACGACCAGAAGAGCAGCAACAACATCTTCTACGTCCCGAGCTTCGGCGTGAACTGGGACATGGGCGATTATTCCCTCGGCGTGACGCTGTCGGCCAACGGCGGCATGAACACGGATTATGCCACCAACGTCTTCACCGGCGGCACCAGCGGCCGTACCGGCATCGATCTTGCACAGGCTTTCTTGGGCTTAACCTACGCCCACCAGATCGACAGCATCCACTCCATCGGCATCACCCCGACCTTTGCCGCTCAGCGGTTCAAGGCAACGGGTCTGCAAGGCTTTGGTTCGATCTCTTCGGATAACACCAAACTGACCGACAATGGATACGATTATTCCTACGGTTACGGTGTGCGTTTGGGCTGGTTGGGTGAAATCAACGACAAGCTGACCTTGGGCGCCATGGCTCAAACGAAAATGTACATGCAGAAGTTCGACAAGTACGCCGGTCTGTTTGCTGAAAAGGGTGATTTCGACATTCCCCCGACCGTCAGCTTCGGTGGGTCTTACAAAGTTGACGACAAGTTGACGATGGCCGTCGACCTGCAGCGCATTTTCTACAGCACGGTGCCCTCGATCGCGAACAGCCACAACATCTCGGTTGCGTCGTTCCACACCGGTGCCGGTGGTAAGATCGGTAACAACTCGCTTGGTAACAGCCAGGGTATCGGCTTCGGCTGGCAGAACATGGACGTTGTTAAACTTGGCGGACAGTACAAGTACAGTGACGATCTCGACCTGCGCGCTGGCATCAGCCACAACTCGGCGGCGTTCTCCCAACACGAAACGCTGTTCAACATCCTTGCCCCGGCCGTTGTGAACACGCACGTCAGCGTTGGCGGCACCTACGACATGGCCCCGAACCTGGCTCTGTCGATGTCCTACACCCACGCGTTCAACGCCAACATCACCGGCGTCAACGTCAACCACATCTTTGGTGGCGCAGCTGCTCCGATCGATCTGCAAATGAAGCAGCACGATTTCGAAGTCGGCATCAGCTACGATTTCTAAGTTCGCTTAGAAATCTATCCAATGAAAACTGCCCATGGCTCGGTCCATGGGCAGTTTTTTTGTGGATTGCATGGCTGGCGGACAACGGGCAAAATTCGGCCATGGATTTGATCGCAACCATCTGGCGCAAAGCCCGCCCGAAGCGATTGCTGATGGGCGTCATACTGTCCGTTTGTGCCTTGTCTGGGCATGCCGCCCACGCCGCCTATGGCCTGAAGCTGCCGCCCAATTTTTCCATTTCCGTGTTCGCCAAAGCCCCAGCAGCGCGCTCTCTGGCGTTGGCCGAAGATTTGGGCGTGCTGTTCGTCAGCACCCGCCACGACACCGTATACGCCGTCCCGCTGAGCGATGACGACGACCTGCGCCCCACGTATCCGGTGTTGCGCGGTCTGACGTCGCCCAACGGCATTGCGTGGAAGGACGGCTACCTCTACGTCGTCGAACAGCACCGCGTGACCCGCTACCACGTGCCGTCCATCGATGCGCTGACCGACGCCCAACCCGAAGTCCTGTTCGACGATCTGCCGGACAAGGACTGGCACGGCAACCGCTATATCCGCTTCGGCGCGGACGGCGCGCTTTATGTCGGCGTCGGCGCGCCGTGCAACGTGTGCAGCCTCAGCGGCTATGAAGGCGGCATCTTGAAATTCACCCCGGGACAGTGGGACAAGCCGGAACTCGTCGCCACCGGGGTGCGCAATACGGTCGGCATCGATTACCATCCCACCACCGGACAGATCTTTTTCACCGACAACGGCGCCGACGGCATGGGCGACGACAGCCCGCCCGATGAGCTGAACGCGATGGCCGCGCCCGGCGCACATTACGGGTTCCCCTGGTATGGCGGCGGTGAAGACCGCGCCCCGCATTTCCGGCTTTTGCCGGTGCCAAGCGGCATGATCCCGCCGGTGGTGCGCTTTCAGGCCCACGTCGCGCCCTTAGGACTGGATTTTTACGACGGGCGCATGTTTCCCGAAGAGTACCGCGGCGATGCCTTCGTCGCGCAGCATGGCTCGTGGAATCGCTCCAGCCCGGTGGGTTACTTGATCATGCGGGTGCGTTTCGACGATACGGGCCGGGTCGTCGGGCATGAACCGTTTATCGAAGGCTGGCTGCGGCCAAACGGCGACGTCACCGGCCGCCCGGTGGATTTGGAAGAACTGCCCGACGGTTCGCTGTTGATCAGCGACGATGCGGCGGGGCTGATTTACCGGGTCACCTACAAAAAGCCCTGAGCGATCGCCAGAACCACCACATAGCGCCCGCCCTTGGCAATCGTCACCAACAGCAAAAACACGCCCAGGTGGACCCGTAAAAAGCCCGCCGCGAAGGTGATGGGATCACCGATGATCGGCACCCAACTGAGCAGCAGCGACCACACGCCCCACTTAGCGAACCAAGCGTCGGCCTTGTCCAGATCATCGGATTTGAACGGAAACCATTTGCGGTCCTGCCAATGCAAGCACCACCGCCCGAGCACCCAGTTGACCAGCGCGCCGAGGGTGTTGCCCGCCGTGGCCACGGCCCACAGCAGCGCCGCGTCCAGCCCACCCGCGACGCTCAACCCCGCGAGCACGGCTTCGGACGAAAACGGCAAGATGGTCGCGGCGAGAAACGCCGACAGGAACAGGCCTACGTATCCATTCATGACGGAGAACCTAGCGCATTAAGATGCGCTGTCTACGGCAATATTGTCGATCAGCCGCGTGCGCCCCAATTTGGCCGCCGCCAAAACCCGCGCGGGGCGCTGGTCGTCATAGCGCTCCAAAGGCTGCAAGGTCGCAGCATCGACGATGGCGACATAATCCACCGGACCGAAGCCCAGCGCGCTCAACTCCCGCTCCGCCGCACGCGACAGCGCCTCGCCCGCGCCACCCGCGCGAAATTCGTTTGCCGTCCGGCGCAGCACGGCGTTGAGCTTGGGGGCGGTGAGACGCTCCGCCGCGCTGAGATAGGCATTGCGCGACGACAACGCCAGACCGTCGGCTTCGCGCACGGTGGGAACGCCTTCGATGATCGTGGGGATGCACAGGTCGCGGGCCAAGATTTTGATGACCTGAAGTTGCTGATAATCCTTTTCGCCGAAAAACGCACGGTCGGCCCCAGCCATCGACAACAATTTGGTCACCACCGTGGCGACGCCGGTGAAGTGGCCGGGTCGAAATGCGCCTTCCAGCACGCTGTCGAGGCCCGGCACATGGACTTCGGTCACACTACCGGGCGGATACATCTCATCGACCGTCGGCGCGAACAGCACGTGCGCGCCTTGGTTTTCGGCCAGACTGCGGTCGCGGTCTTCGTCGCGCGGATAGACGGAAAAATCTTCGCCTTCGCCGAACTGGGTGGGGTTGACGAACAACGTCACGATCACCCGGTCGCAGGCTTGCAGGGCGGTTTCGACCAGTCGCAAATGACCGCTGTGCAGGGCCCCCATGGTCGGCACCAAACCGACGCTGAGCCCAGCGTCACGCCAGGCGCGCACGGTGGCGCGAAGCTCTGCTACGGTGCGAAGAGTGGAGATCGTCATATCGGGCCCAATCGCGCTCAGCGATGGTCCTTTTTCTTTACGCCGAAACAGTGCTCATCGGATGGAAATGCGCCCGTGCGCACCTCTTCGGCGTACAAACGCGCCGCTTCGGCCAAACCCGCGCCAAGATCCATATACCGTTTGACGAATTTCGGTTTGAACTCGGTGAACAGTCCGGCCATGTCCTCGGTCACCAGAATCTGCCCGTCGCAAGCCGGTGAGCCGCCGATGCCGATGGTCGGCACGTCGATTTCGTCGGTGATACGGCGCGCAATCGGTTCCATGGTGCCTTCGACGACGATGGCGAACGCGCCCGCGTCGGCCAGCGCCTTGGCATCTTCGACGATTTTTTCCGCTTCCGCTTCACCGCGGCCTTGGGCTTTGAAACCACCTGCGGTGTTGACCGATTGGGGCATCAAACCAACGTGGCCGAGCACCGGAATGCCGCGCTCGGACAAGAATTTGACCGTCGCAGCCATTTCCACACCGCCTTCGATCTTGATTCCGGCGCAGCCCACTTCCTTCATGATGCGTGCGGCATTGCGAAAGGCGATTTCGGGGCTTTCCTGATACGAGCCGAACGGCATGTCGACGATCACGCACGAGCGCTTGGCGCCGCGCATCACCGCTTGGCCGTGGGCGATCATCATATCCATGGTCACGCCGACGGTGGTGTCGAGGCCATAGATCACCATGCCGAGGCTATCGCCCACCAGCAACAGATCGGTGTGCGCATCCAACAAACGCGCCGTCAACACGGTGTAAGCGGTCAGACACACCAGCGGCTCGGCCCCGTCGCGGCGCTTGCGCGCGCGGATGTCGGGCACGGTCAGCTTGCGCAACGCGCCTTCGATATCGATGGGTTTATGTGTGCTCATGTCGATTCCCAGATCTGATGGGCCTCTTTCGGGCCCGCCTCAGTTATGTTGCAATGCACAATATACGCTTAAACGCAGAAAATTGCAAAGCACCGCCTTAGTATATCAGGTCTTCGCGACAACCACGAACAACCTCTGAAAGGCAAATAAAGTCTTGCCGTCGGCGCGTTTGGGATAGGCGCGGCGCAGTTCGGCCCCCAGCGCATCCGTGAAGGCTTGGCGCATCTCGTCGTCCAAGGCTTCCGTCAGTGGTTTCAGCGCGGTCGACGAAATCCAGTTGAGCACCGCGTCGTCGCCATCCAGCACCTGGGTATAGGTGGTTTGCCAAATGTCGAGACTGGCGGCGTGAGGGCGCAACCAATCGTAATACGCCCCCGGATGCGCCACCGGTGCGGGGCGCAGCAACGGCGTCAAGGTCGCCGCCCACGGTCCTTCAGCCGCCACCTGACGCATCAACACATGGGACGGTTGGGCGAACTGATCGGGCATCTGCACCGCCAGCACGCCGCCGGGGTTGAGTTCCCCCATCAAACGCGGAAAGAGGTTTTCGTGATCATCCAGCCAGTGCAGCACCGCGTTGGAATAGATCAGGTCTTGCGTTTCGCCGGCGGCCCAGGTGCGCACGTCGGCCTGCCGCCACGTGACGGTGAGGTCCACATGGTCGGCCTTGGCGCGCGCCAGCATCTCGGCAGAGCTGTCCAGCGCAGTGATCTGCGCATCCGGCCAGCGGCGGCGCAAAAATGGCGTGACGTTGCCTGCGCCACAGCCGAGATCGGTGATCCGCGCCGCCTGCTCCAACCCCACCCGCGCCAGCAAATCCAGGGCTGGGCGCAGGCGCAGGTCTTCGAATTGCAAATACGTGCCGGGATCCCATGCCTGGGGGCTGGCTGCGCTCATGGGCGATAGCCTTCGATCAGCAAGATCTTCACCAGTTCGATGGCATCCAGATCATGCGCTTCGCCGATGGCTTTCATCTTGTCGACGGCTTTGCCTTTGACGCCCGCCATGGCTAGGCGGGCCTCGGCGGTGGCGACGTCTAATTTCAGCTCGGCGGCCATTTCGGCCAGAGTTTTGCGGCCGATGCCGGTTCCGGAAAATTGCGCCTCGACGTCTTCGGGTTTGAAGCTGGCCTTAAGCTTGGGGCGTTGTTCCAGCGGCTTGATCACCAAGTAAATCTGCATCGGGGTGATGGAATTGAGCGCCGCGATGTCTTTGAGCTTCATCTGCTGCTCGGGCACCTTGATGCCCGCAGCCTCCAATTCGGCAATTGCGGCTTTCAAGTCGATGCGCTGGCGTTGGGCGAACCCGGCCAAAGAGACCTCTTCGGCGTGACCGAACGGCGGTTCGTAATCGGCGGAAACGATCCAGCCTTCCTTGAAATAGTCACCGAGATCGAAAATCCAGTTGGCGGGCGGCAGATTGAAAATCGACAGCCCGAAAAACACCGCCGTAATGGCCAGCGAGCCGTAGACCGTGCGTTTGACGTGAACGTGACCCGCGGCGCGTTCGGCCATGTAATTTTTGAACGGCTTCCAGTTGTAGGCTAGGTGGGCCACGCCGACGACCACGAACACCACGGAAAAAATCACGTGTAGGTCGGTCCAACCGTCCTTGGTCAGCTCCCACAATTTCCAATTTACCCAGTATGCAATGCGCCCTTGCGGCACGATGTACAACACCACCCCGGTGACCGTGGCGATGATAAACGACCACGTCGTCACCAACGAGGTCATGGCGCGATAACTGGTTTTTTTGACGGGGGTTTTCTCAGCGTTCATGGCATCCTCCACGGACAAGTCCCACATTTACCGGGGATATCCAGTATATCAAGGACCTGTGACACAACGAAGAATTACCGTGTAACAGCCTAGAAACATTTCTGCAAAACGCCCACGATCTTGCGCATCCGCGGGCCGTACAAAAACGCCGTAAAATAGCCGCCCGCAGCGCGCTTGGAGATTTCTCCGAACGTTGGATAGGGTGCTATGGTTGATGCCATCGCGCCGATTTTCAGCCCTTGCTCCATGGCCAATACCCAAGGCTGGATCAAATCCCCCGCATGCGGGCCACAGATACCGGCACCGAGAATCTTACCCCGCGACGACAGCACGACCTTGATCAGCCCCTCGGTCTCGCGTTCCGCTTGGGCGCGATCGTTGTCCGCAAACGGCCACGTCAAAACTTTGACCCGCGCGCCGAAGCGTGTCCGCGCCTGGGCTTCGGTGAGCCCCGCCTGGGCCAGTTCGGGGTCGGTGTACGTGACCCACGGCACATGGTCGAGCTTGGTCCTTGATGGCCACTTGAACAGTACGTTGCGGATCACCACGCCGGCGTGATGGCTGGCGACGTGTGTGAATTGCAGCCCGCCCGCCACGTCGCCGATGGCAAAGATGCGTTTGTTGCTGGTGCGCAAGCGCGTGTCGACCTCGATCCCTTTGGGGGTGAAATTAACGCCCGCGTGCTCCAGCCCCAGTCCCATCACGTTGGGCTGGCGTCCGGCGGCCACCAACAGATGGGTGCCTTGGATCAGATGCTCGCGTCCATCCTCGTCGACGACGACCACTTCCGGCGCTTGAGCCGTGCCGCTCGTGCGCACCACCTGGGCGTCTTCGTGAATCACCACGCCATCTTCCAACAGCCGCATCCGCACTGTGCCGACCAGTTCGGGATCGTCGTTGGGCAGGATCTTGGCCATTTCCAACAGCGTCACCTCGGCACCCAAATGACGAAACGCCTGGGCCATTTCGCAGCCGATGGGACCGCCGCCGATGACAATCAAGTGATCCGGTATTTCTTTGAGATCGAATATGTTTTCGTTGGTGAGCAGGTTCAGATCATCGAGCCCGTCGATGGCCGGAATGCGCGGACTTGAACCCGTGGCGATGACAAATTTGCGCGCCACCACGCTCTCGCCCGCCGCCTCGACCGTATCGGGAGCGGTGAAGCGGGCGGCGCCTTGAATGACCGTGACGCCCAAGCTTTCGAACCGCTCGACACTGTCGTGGGGCGCGATCCGCGCGATCACGTCTTCGACGTGGGCAAAGACCTTTTTGCCGTTGGCGCCGACCTTGCCGGTCTTGATGCCGAAACGGTCCGCACGGCGTGCGCTTTCCGCCGCACGCCCCGCTGCCAGCAAAGCCTTGGACGGCACGCAGCCGGTGTTGAGGCAATCGCCGCCCATCTTGGCTTTTTCAATTAACACCACGCTGGCGCCCATTTGCGCCGCGCCCGCGGCGACCGACAATCCGCCGGACCCCGCGCCGATGACGCACAGATCGAAGACCACTGAATTGCTCATGACGCACCTTTCAGCTTTTGATAGGCAATCGGCACCAACGACAACGCCGCGAGAGCGAGGATCGGCAACAACACCGCAGGCTGAAAAATCACCCCCAAATCGGGCTCGCCGCCGCTGTCGAACACCGCCCCCAGCCCCGCGCCCACATGGGCGTAAACGAAGGTGCCGGGAATGATGCCCAGGAACGTCGCCACGACATACGTCCGCAAACGCACGTCCAGCAACGCCGGAACCAGATTAACCAGCCAGAACGGAAACAACGGCACCAGGCGCAACACCAACAGATAATTGAAGGCGTTTTCGCAAAATCCCGCTTCCATCTTCGCCAGCGCCGAACCGGCACGGGCGCGAAACAGGTCGGCAAAGGCATATCGCGCGGCCAAAAAAATCAAGGTTGCGCCGACGGTGGCGCTGAACACGACGTAAATCCCCGTCGCCCAACCGCCGAACACGAAGCCGCCCGCCAAGGTCAGCCACACCCCGCCCGGCAAGGAAAACCCGATCACCACCACATACGCCAGCATGAACACCACCACCGCGGCGACAGCATGCTGTTGGGCGTAATCCAATAAATCGGCGCGGTGACGCGCCAAGGCCTCGAAGCTCAGATAGTTGTGCGCGCCGCTGGCGAAAAAGGCGATCACCCCCACAAGCACCACCGCGATCGGCGCAAAACGCTTCAGGCCTTTGTCGCGCGGGCGTGGCAATTCGCCCCCATTTTGTCGGCTATCGACCATCTTTCCACCCCATTTCAGTGCCCATAGTCGTGAGTATAGCACCCTTAAAGCCCAGCCAATATGGAACGATCAGTTAAATAATTATCATGCCCGCCCAGCCAACACATTTGAAATGCAATGAAAACGCCGAAAAAAAAGCTGAGTGAAAAGACTCCCCAGCCGTTGACTTCCGGGCGCTGAGCCCGTATACACCGCACCTTGATTTCAGATAACGGAGACGTCACGTGAAACGCACGTATCAACCGAGCAAACTGGTTCGCAAACGCCGCCATGGCTTCCGTAGCCGCATGGCGACCGTTGGTGGCCGCCGCATCCTGGCCGCACGTCGCGCCAAGGGTCGCAAACGCCTGTCCGCTTAATTCCCGGTGACATGAGGCCCCGGATCGAGCGCCTAAAGACGCGCCCGGAATTTCTCCGGGTTGCGGCGACGCGTAAGAAGTGGGCCTCTCCTGGGTTAATCCTCCAGGTCAAAAGCCACCCGGCGGACGGTCTATCGGCCCGCACGGATGGCTTTTTGCGTGTTGGCTTCACGGTCAGCCGCAAGGTCGGAAATTCGGTCGCGCGCAATCGCGCCAAACGCCGGTTACGGGCCTTGGCCGCAGAAATTCTACCCCGCTGCTTGATTGGCGGCGATCAGGAGCCGAATTTGGCCGGGTACGACTTGGTGATCATCGGACGACGCGCGACATTGACCCGGCCTTACCCTAAGTTGGTCGACGATTTGTTGAAAGCGCTGCGCAAGATGGGCATCGCGGTCGACGCGCCACAACAAGAGGACGCACAATGAACCCGCTCGCATTTGTCATGCGCGCCTTGGTTTTGGGCTACAAGTGGATCATCTCACCGGTTCTGCCGGGGAGCTGCCGCTTCTATCCCACGTGCTCATCGTACACCCTGCAAGCCCTTGAGACCCACGGCGCGCTGAAAGGCGGCTGGCTGGGGCTGAAGCGCTTTGCCCGCTGCCATCCGTGGAACGACGGCGGGTTCGATCCCGTTCCGGGCACGGATATGCACACCCACGCACATCGGCACGACCATCACGGCACGTCAGGCGACATATGCTGCGGGGCGGACCCTAAAGCTTAACACGAAACGTATATAAAACGGGGCCAACGCCATTGCGCGGGCCACTGGGGACTGGACTTAAACATGGACAACCGCAATCTGATACTGGCGATCGTGCTCTCCGTCGCCATTCTGCTGGGCTTTGAGACGCTGTTTCCGTCCGCACCGCCGCAACCGGCGAACGTCGCGACGACGACCGGCCAGCCGAGCCCGGACGCGCCCCCGTCCACCGCCCCTCAGATGCCGGCGGCACCCCAGTCCACCGCCCAGCCCGGCGTGGCGCCCATGTCCGACGTGCCGGTTGTCGATGCCACGCAAAGTATCGAACAAATCCTCGGCCAAGGCGCGCGTGTGTCCATCACGTCGCCCAGCGTCACCGGCTCCATCGCTCTCAAGGGCGGGCGCATCGACGATTTGATTTTGAACGGCTACAACGAAACCTTGGACAAAGACAGCGCCAAGATCCGCCTGCTCAAGCCGCGCGGCACCGAAGACGCCTACTATGCCGAATACGGCTGGGTCGGCCAGAACGTCAAGCTGCCGGGCAACGACACGGTGTGGAGCGCCGACAAGGGCGTTTTGTCCCCCGCTGCTCCGGTGACGTTGAGCTGGGACAACGGCCAAGGCTTGATCTTCAAACGCATCATCGAAATCGACAAGGATTTCATGTTCACCATCACCCAGCGGGTTGAAAACCATTCCGCGCAGCCGGTGACGTTGAGCCCTTACGGCCTGGTGACGCGTTGGGGCACGCCGCAAGGGTCCGGTCTGTACATCCTGCACGAAGGTCCACTCGGTGTGTTCGACGGCACACTGAAAGAGGTTGGATACGACGACGTTCAATCCGATGGGGAAATGAAGATCCCCACCACCGGCGGCTGGCTTGGCTTTACCGACAAATACTGGCTGACGGCCTTGATCCCCGATCAGGCCAAAGCCGTGAACACGCGCATGCTGTATTCCAAATCCGGCGTGATTGAAAAATACCAAAGCGATTTCGCCGGCCAACAGATGGACGTGCAACCCGGCGCCAGCGCCGAAAACACCTCGCGCTTCTTCGCCGGCGCCAAGCGTGTCACGTTGCTCGACAGCTACGCTGAAAATCTCGGCATCGTGAATTTCGATCTGGCGGTCGATTTCGGCATGTTCTACTTCCTCACCAAGCCGATTTTCTATGGTCTGCACTATTTGCACGGTGTCCTGGGTAACTTCGGCATCGCCATCTTGCTGCTCACCGTGGCGATCAAGGCGGTTTTGTTCCCGCTGGCCAACAAGTCCTACGTTGCGATGAGCAAAATGAAGAAACTGCAGCCGGAAATCAAAAAGCTGCAGGAACGCTTCAAAGAAGACAAAATGCGCCTGAACCAGGAAATGATGGCGCTGTACAAGAAGGAAAAGGCCAACCCGGCGGCGGGTTGCTTGCCGATCTTGGTGCAGATCCCAATTTTCTTCGCGCTCTACAAGGTGCTGTTGGTCACCATCGAAATGCGCCACGCGCCGTTTTTCGGCTGGATTCAAGATCTCTCGGCGAAGGACCCCGCCAGCGTCTGGACGCTGTTCGGTCTGGTCGATTGGAACTACCTCGCCTACATCCCCGGGCCCATCGACATCGGCATCTGGCCGATCATCATGGGCTTCACCATGTGGCTGCAACAGCGCCTGAACCCCCAGCCCACCGACCCGGTGCAGGCCAAGGTGTTCATGTACCTGCCGTTCATCTTCACCTTCTTGCTGGCATCGTTCTCCGCCGGTTTGGTGATCTACTGGGCCTGGAACAACACGCTGAGCATCTTGCAGCAGTGGCTGATCATGCGCCGCATGGGCGTAAAGGTGGGGGACTAAGTCCCCCGCCGGTCAGGTCCTGAAATGAACGACATTCAACCACTTCCCCTCGACGACAGCTTCGAGCCCGAACAAATCGAAGCCGGACGCGTCATGTTCGCGGGCGAGTGTACGTTCATGCTCGGCGCGGCTGGACTGAGCCAAATTCCCGGCACCGACCTGCCCGAAATCGCCTTCGCCGGACGCTCAAACGTCGGCAAGTCGTCGTTGGTCAATGCCCTGACCGGGCGCAAGTCGATTGCGCGCACATCACACACCCCGGGGCGCACCCAGCAGATCAACTTTTTCGATCTCGGCGCGAAGATGATCATCGCCGACCTGCCCGGCTATGGATACGCCAAAGCGCCCAAGGACCAGGTCGCCAAGTGGACCCGGTTGGTCAACGCCTATCTGAAGGGCCGTCAGGAATTGCGCCGCGTGCTGGTGCTGATCGACGCGCGCCATGGCATCAAGGACGTCGACCGCGGCGTGATGAAGATGCTCGACACCGCGGCGGTGTCCTATCAGGTGGTGCTGACCAAGGTCGACAAGATCAAGGCCGGGCCGCTGGAAAAGCTGCTCGAAACCACCCACGCAGAATTGGCCCGCCACGTCGCTGCGCATCCCATCGTGCGCTGTACCAGTTCGGCCAAGAAAATCGGCATCGAAGAACTGCGCGCCGAGCTGGCGCAGCTCGTCCAGGCCTAGCTATAAGTCTCTAGCGGACTTGCAACAACTCATGTAATTTGAGGCCATTATGGCAGATGACGCAAAAATCAAAATCGATCCCGAAGCCCCGCCCGAAGCTTGGTTGAACCAAGCCAAAACCTTGTCCGAGGCGCTGCCCTACATGCGCCGCTATTCGGGCGAGACGCTGGTGATCAAATACGGCGGCAACGCCATGGGCGATCCGTCCTTGGCCGAATTGTTCGCCCGCGACATCGCCCTGTTGCGCCAAGTCGGCGCGAACCCCATCGTGGTGCACGGCGGCGGACCGCAAATCGGCGCAATGCTCGACAAGCTGAAAATCGAAAGCGAATTCATCCACGGTCTGCGGGTCACCGACAAAGAAACCGTGGACGTGGTCGAAATGGTCCTGGCGGGCTCGATCAACAAGCACATCGTCACCGAAATCAACGCTGCGGGCGGCTTTGCCGTCGGCCTGTCGGGCAAGGACGGCAACCTGATCCGCGCCGAAAAGCTGCGCCGCACGGTGCAAGATCCCGATTCCAACATTGAGCGCATTCTCGATCTGGGTTTGGTCGGCGAGCCCACCTCGATCACCCCGCACGTTCTGGACTTTTTCGAACAAAGCGACATCACCCCGGTGATCGCGCCGATCGGCGTCGGTCCCAACGGCGAAACCCTCAACATCAACGCCGACACGGCGGCCGGCGCCATCGCCGCCGAAATGAACGCCAAGCGTTTGTTGATGCTGACCGACGTCAAGGGTGTGCTGGACGAAGATGGCAAACTGATTGCCCGCATGACCGCCACCCAGGCCCGCGACCTGATCAAAAAAGGCGTCATCAAGGGCGGCATGATCCCCAAGGTGGAAACCTGCCTCGACGCCATCGACGGGGGCGTGGAAGCCGCCGTCATCATTGACGGCCGCATCCCCCACGCGGTGCTTTTGGAACTGTTCACCAAACACGGCGCGGGCACGCTGATTACGTCGGAATAAGCGCCTCGTACGATCCGTGAACGCAAAAGACCGGCCTATTGGCCGGTCTTTTTTTTTCGATAATGCGTTTTAGGCTGCGCGTGGGCCGCCGCTTTTCGCGCGATTACCACCGCTGCCGCGTTTGGCGCCGTGGTTTTTCGCCCCCGCACCGGTCGAGCCATGCCCATGACCGCCATGGCCTTTGTCACTGTGACGTTTGCCGTCCTTGGGACGGTGGCCTTTGCCCTTGGCAGGCTGGCCGGCACGGCCTTGCGGACGACCTTGTCCACCACCGCGTCCGCCGCCACGATTGCCGCCTTGCTTGGGCGGGTCCTGCTCCGGCTCGGCGATGGCTTCGGCATGGAACGGATGATCGGCAAACACATCCACCGCTTGGCGGATGGCTTTTTCGATGCCGCGCAGATAGCCACGCTCTTCGGCGTCGCAGAACGAGATCGCTTCACCTGTTTCGCCACCACGTGCCGTGCGGCCGATGCGGTGTACGTAGTTTTCCGCATCGTTGGGCAGGTCGAAGTTGATGACGTGGGTCACGCCGTCGACGTCGATACCGCGTGCGGCGATGTCGGTGGCCACCAGGGCGCGCAGTTGGCCCTTACGGAAGCCTTCCAGCGCGCGCTGACGGGCGTTTTGGGTTTTATTGCCATGGATCGCACCGGCGCGGATGCCGCCTTGTTCCAGATGGCGCGCCACGCGATCGGCCGAGTGCTTGGTGCGGGTGAAGACCAAGACGCGTTTGACGTCTTTGTCTTTGAGGACCGTGGTCAGAAGTTCGCGCTTTTTCTGCTTGGGCACGAACAACACCCGCTGGCCGATACGTTCGGCGGTGGTCGATTGCGGGGTAACCTCAATCTGCACCGGGTTGTCGGTCAGGCCGTCGGCGAGCTTGCGCACGTTGTCGGGCATGGTCGCGGAAAACAGCACGGTTTGGCGTTTGTCCGGCACTTGGGCGGAAATCTTACGCACGTCGTTGACGAATCCCATGTCGAGCATGCGATCCGCTTCGTCCAAGATAAACGTCTCCACCCGATTGAGGCGGACCTTGTCTTGGTTCATCAGGTCCATCAAGCGGCCCGGCGTCGCGACGACGATATGCACGCCTTGGCCCAAGGCTTTCGCCTGTTTGAGCAACGGCACGCCGCCGAACACCACGGCTGAGCGGATGTCGAGAAAGCGGGCGTAGGTTTCAATACTGTCGTGAATTTGCAGCGCTAATTCGCGCGTCGGCGCCAAAATCAACACGCGCGGCGTTTTGCGGGCCGGCTGGGCGTTGGCTTCGTTCAAGCGCTGCAACAGGGGCAGCACGAACGATGCCGTCTTGCCCGTACCCGTCTGGGCAACACCCAGCAGGTCGCGGCCCTTCAACAGGGCCGGAATGGATTGCGCTTGAATGGGCGTGGGCGTGGTATAGCCCTCGGCCTCAACAGCGCGCATTAGGGGCTCGATCAATCCGAGCCCTTTAAAATCAGTCATATAATCTCTTTTCATAAATTGGGGCAAAAGGCGCGGGCGCGGCCTCTGATTGAGACCACGCCCCGCGAGCCCCGTCTGGATCTTAAGTCGGAGACTTAGTCCAGGGCGACGATGTTATCGGCCGCCATTTTGCCGTTCTTGCCGGCGGTCAGGTCGAATTCGACCTTTTGGCCATCGCGCAGACCGGACAGACCAGCGCGCTCAACAGCCGTGATGTGGACGAATGCGTCCTTAGAACCGTCTTCCGGCTCAATGAAACCAAAACCTTTGGTGGCGTCGAACCACTTCACGGTACCTTTAGCCATAACTTGTATTCCTTTGACATAGAGAAATGGCGGGCAACCACCTTGGCGGCCCGCTTTGGTAACGCTCACAATGTCAGGAGGTAACATGTTGGGCCGCAGAAGAAAGTCAAACGCGGTCAGCAGGGAACACTAGACGAAAGTGCAACGTGTACTGAACATACTGTTTTTTAGGGAAATTCGCAATAGCAAAGCGATTCCCGCGCGCCTAATGCCCAGCGCCTCAGCGGCGAAATGAAGCTACCGACGTCACCATGTCCGTCCGGTGGAAAACGCTGGATTGGGAAACATGTGAATGTGCTTGGCCATGTTGAAGGCCTTGGTGTTGGCGTTGGGCTTGCCGAACAGATAGCCCTGGGCGAAATCGATGCCGCATTTGCGCACGAAATCCAAACCTTGCTGATCGTCGACCATTTCGGCAATGGTTTCGATGCCGAGGTTCTTGCATAGCGTCGCCATGCTTTCGAACAACGCCTTGCCGCGCCGGGCGCGCTGGGCGTCCTTGACCACCGGACCGTCGATCTTGACCACGTCCACTTCCAGACGCATCAGATAACCGAAGCTCGCCGCGCCCGCGCCGAAATCGTCCAAGCACACCGGATAGCCGTCCTTGCGCAAGCGCTGAATGAAATTGTTGGCGCTTTCCAGGTCTTCCATTTTCGCCGACTCGGTGATTTCGAACACCATCCGCCCCTTGGCCCACTTGTTGTCGCTCATGATATTGTGCAAGGCGTTCACGTACCATTCCGACGCAACGGACTGGCCGGAAATGTTCACCGCAATGGACATCGGATTGTTGCGCGGGATGGTGTTGAGGAATTCCAACCCCTTTTCCACCACCGCCAGATCGAATTCCGGGATCAAACCGGTTTCTTCGGCCATGGTGATAATCTCGTAAGGCGACACGCCTTCTTCGAAACGGGTCAGAGCTTCGTAGTGATGCACCGCACCGGTCATGACGTTGACGATCGGGTGGTAGACCAGATGGAAATTCTTGTTCGCCACCGTGGCCTTGAAAGTGGAAACTTTTTCCGCCGCCTCGCTGACCAGACTGGACAGGTTGGATGATAATTCCTGCATGTTGAAGCCGGCGCTGCCGCCCGATTCCTTGAAGCGGTTGATGGCGTAGACCAGCCCGTTGGCCATGTCTTCTTCGGAAATGTTTTCCGCGTCCACAGCCATGGTTGCGGCTTCGACGCTGATGCCCTTTTTGTCCGGGTCGAAATCCTTGGCCACGTTGGCCAGTTGGCTTTCCAGGCTGCTGACGTCCAAATCGTCGGCGTGGACCAAGCCGAATTTGCCTTCATCCAACTCTGCGGCGCTGTCGCCATCCACCGAGTTGGCCCGCAGATAGGTGCCTAAGATCTTATCCAATTCCGCCGTCTGGTCGGCATCGAGGCGCGCTTTCAACTCCGCCATGCCCGGCATGTTGATCAAGGTCAGTTGGTTGTCTTCGCCCGGCTTCGCCGATTTGAGCTTGCCGCCCAGCACGTCGGCGAAGGAATTGGCGTCGTACAGATTGCTCTCGGTTGCCTTTTGCCCACCGTGAACCAATCCCGCGCCGGGATTGCGCGATACCCGCAGGGCGAGAAAATAGTGATTGCCCAGATCTTCCAGAAAGTAACCGGCAAACCCGAACGGCAGCCCCGATTTGCGCTGCCCCTTAAAACGAATGTCGACGTCTTCGATACGTCCTTGGCGGCGCGCGACGCCAAGCAGGCTGCGCATCAATCCCATGTCTTCGGCCAGCACGATGTCGTCGAGTTTTTTGCCGACAAGTTGTTGCGTGGTCATGCCGGTGATCGCCTGCCACGGCCCGCCCGCGAACACGATGGCTTCGTTCATATCCACTTCAAGCAGGAAGTCCGCCCAGCAAAACGCCAGCGCGACGAAGCGGTCGCGCTCGGCCTTGAGGTCCAGCCCTGGATTCTGAGGTGGAGGCGTAACTGTACTTGCCTGCGGCATACACCCCCCCCCTTCTGCCTGTGGCTCTGCCTTACACTATGAACTATCACGTCAAGTGCGCATCAATGAATTCAAACGATTATAAATTTAAAATAGCACAACCTTTTTTTCATCACAGTACGCATATTTGACTACCATAATATCACAATTCGAGCACAACACCCTTGCGTTTCAGAGCCGCGCCCGCCACCTTTGAGACGCTATGGTTCAGAACTCATCATCACACCACACGCCGTTACCCGACACTGCGCATCTGATACGCGCACATACATGGGTCTTTGACCTCGACAACACGCTATATTGTGGTGTGCATGGCTTGTTCGAACAAATCGACGCGCGCATGCGCAGCTACTTGGCGCGCTTTCTCGAGATCGACGAAGACGAAGCGCACCGGGTGCAAAAAAGTTATTTTCGCCAATACGGCACCACGCTGCGCGGTATGATGCTCAATCACGCCATGGACCCGACGCCGTATCTGAATTATGTACACGACATCGATATTTCCCTGATTCCCGCCGATCCAGCGCTGGATGCCGCCTTGGCGCGCTTGCCGGGACGCAAGATCATCTTCACCAACGCCGATGTCGCCCATGCCGAACGGGTGATGGCGCGGCTCGGCGTCGCGGATCATTTCGATGCCATCTTCGATATTGTTGAAGCCGACTTCATCCCCAAGCCGGAACCGGAAATCTATGACAAGCTGGTCAAGCGTTTCGACATCGCGCCTCAAGGCGCGGTGATGGTCGAAGACATCGCCCGCAACCTAGAACCCGCCGCCAAGCTCGGCATGGCCACGGTGTGGGTGCGCCCGGTGACCGAATGCGCTGTGTGCAAGGAAGCCCCCGAAGGCGATCACGTCGATTTCGTCACCGACGATCTGGTTGCGTGGCTGCGCGCATTGTAAGTGCACCCATATGCTGGACAGGCCGCGCCGGACACCGTATGTTCCGGGAGCTTTTCAGCGGACCAGCCCCAATTTCGAGCCCCAATTGCCCCCATTTGATTTAAGAGCGAGCACCATGAGCTACACCGACCTTGAAAACACCATCAACGCCGCCTGGGAAGACCGCGACAACGTCAGCCTGACCACCCAAGGCGCCATCCGCGAAGCCGTCGAAGAGGCCACCGAGCTGCTCGACAGCGGCAAGGCCCGCGTCGCCGAACGTATCGCGGTGGGTGAATGGCAAGTGAACCAGTGGCTGAAAAAGGCCGTTTTGCTGTCGTTCCGCCTCAACGACATGAAGATGATCGAAAACGGTCCCGGCGGCGCACATTGGTTCGACAAGGTCGACAGCAAATTCAAAGGCTGGGACGACGCCCAATTTCGCGCATCGGGCATCCGTGCGGTGCCCAACTGCATCGCGCGGCGCGGCGCCTACATCGCGCCCGGCGTGGTGCTGATGCCGAGCTTCGTAAACCTCGGCGCGTATGTTGATAGCGGCACCATGGTCGACGGCTGGTCGACCGTGGGTTCGTGCGCGCAGATCGGCAAGAACGTTCACATTTCCGGCGGCGCCGGTATCGGCGGGGTGTTGGAACCTCTGCAAGCCAATCCGACCATCATCGAGGACAACTGCTTCATCGGCGCGCGCGCCGAGGTCGCCGAAGGCGTGATCGTCGAAGAAGGCTCGGTGCTAGGCATGGGTGTGTTCATTTCCGCCTCGACCAAGGTCGTCGACCGCAACACCGGCGAAGTCTTCTACGGCCGCGTTCCGGCCTATTCGGTTGTGGTATCGGGCTCCATGCCGTCGCACCGCACCATGCCGACGGGCGAGCCTGCACCGAACCTCTATTGCGCCGTGATCGTCAAACGCGTTGATGAAAAAACCCGCGCCAAAACCGGCATCAACGAACTGCTGCGCGACTGATCGGAGCACGCGAACGTGACAGGCACAAAGCTCATTGACCCCATCGAGCTGACTCAGGCGCTGATCCAGTGCCCCAGCGTCACCCCCGTCGATGAGGGTGCGTTGGGCGTTCTGGAAAGCGCCCTGACGCCACTGGGCTTCACCTGTCACCGTCTGCCCTTTGCCGAAGACGGCACCCCGGACGTCGATAATCTCTACGCGCGTTTTGGCGACGGTGGGCCGAACCTCTGCTTTGCCGGTCATACCGACGTGGTGCCGGTTGGCGATGCGGATGCGTGGACCCACCCGCCGTTCGGCGCGGAAATCCATAACGGCGTCCTTTACGGCCGCGGCGCGGTGGACATGAAGGCGGCCATAGCTTGCTTTGCATCTGCGGCGGCGCGTTATCTCGACGAATGCGGCGATGCGTTCAAGGGCTCGTTGTCGTTCCTCATCACCGGCGATGAAGAAGGTCCGGCCATCAACGGCACCGTCAAAATGCTCGACTGGATGGTCGCACGCGGCGAAACCGTCGACGCGTGCATCGTCGGCGAACCGACCAACACCGACACTTTGGGTGAAACCATCAAGATCGGCCGCCGCGGCAGCCTGACGGGCTATATCACCCAGCACGGCACCCAGGGCCATGTCGCCTATCCGCAGCATGCCGACAATCCGGTGCCAAAACTGGTCAAGCTGCTGAGCGCGCTCTACGCTGAACCGCTGGATCTGGGCACCGAACATTTTCAGCCTTCCAACCTGGAAGTCACCACCGTCGATGTCGGCAATCCCGCCACCAACGTCATTCCCAACACCGCGCGCGCGGTGTTCAACGTGCGGTTTAACGACACCTACACACCTGAAACCCTGAAAAAGCGCCTGCGCGATCAGTTGAACGCTGCGGGCGACAACTTCGATTTGGAATTCAGCGTCTCGGGCGACAGCTTCCTCACCCCGCCGGGCCTTCTATCCGACGTGATGACCCAGGCCGTGCACAAGATTACCGGATTGACGCCGGAACTCAGCACCTCGGGCGGCACCTCGGACGCGCGCTTCATCAAAGACCACGCCGCCGTCGCGGAATTCGGCCTAATGAACCAAACCGCGCACAAGGTCGACGAACGCGCCAGCGTCGAAGATATCCGCAAACTGGCCGACATTTACTATGAAATGATAGTCGGCTATTTTTTATCATCCAATGAAAGCCAAAGCGCATGATATCGCCGCGCGAAGCCACTCTGTCGCTGATGGGCGCACTGCGGCTGGCGCGTTTCGACGAAAAAGGCGCATTGTTTTTCAACACCACCTTGCAAGGCTTTTGGAATTCGTTCTGGGTCGCTGCGTTGATCGCGCCTTTGTATTTTCTCGAATTCGTCTTGCGCTGGAATTTGGAAGATGTCTCCGCGCCGGGGCTGCGTTACTTTTCTGTCGAAATCATCATGTACGCGATGGGTTGGGTCGCATTTCCGCTGGCGATGGTTTACGTATGCCGCCTGATGGGCTGGTCGCAACGTTTTTTGGTGTTCGGCGTCGCCAACAACTGGGCCGACCTGATCGTTTCGGCGTTCGCTATCCCCGTGCAGATCGCCATCACCACGGGCGTGCTTACCGGCAGCGCCATGTCGTTCATGCTGGCGTCGGTGATCGTCTACAGCCTCGGCCTGTCGTGGTTCGTGGCGCGTCACACCTTGAACATCACCGGATTGGCCGCCAGCGGGGTGGTGGCGTTGTCGGTTATGATCAATTTTATGATCCGCTATTGGGGCGCGGTGTTATTGATTTAAGCGCCGCTTATTTCGGCAGCTTGTCGAATTCTTCATATTTGCCCTCCGGCGCGCCTTTGTGACAAAGCACGCAATTGGCGCCTGAATTCATCTTTTTTTCCGACAGCATACGCTTGTACTTTTCCGACCGGTGATCGCCGAGCCAGTCCCGGGTTTCGGTGATGCGGATCGGGGTGTAATCCTTGGGCTGCTTTTTCATCAGCTTTTTGTAGCTGATCTTGCCGAACATGGTACCGCCGCCGTCCATGGATTTGGACACCAGGTATTCCTCAATGTGCTTGGCCGTGGCCGGGTCGAGACTGGCATCTTCGCCAAAGTGGTTGGCCAGATCGCCCATGATCTTCACCCACGAGCGCCCCGGTAGCTTGATCGGTGCAAAAGCCATATGACAGTCGCCGCATTCTTTTGCCGTGATAGGGTCCGCTGCGGTCGCGCCGAAGTCAGTGTCTGCTGAACGGGCCGGGGTTGTCGCGAGAACGAAGGCGCCAAATGCGGCGGCGAGAGGAATGGATTTCAACATCTGTGTCTCCAACCTGAGAGGTGTGGTGTGCGATTGAGACCGTCATAACGTTGCGCGCATGAACGACGCCTGAACGTTACGATCAGATTGCAGCAAGGTAGTCGAATTAAAACGGCAGCGGGATGCCCAGCCAGGCGGCGAATGCGCCGATGCCCAGCACCACCATCAACGTGGGCGAGGTCAAAACACCAATCAATGACAACACAACCGCCGTCAGCCCCAAAAGTATCTGCCCCGCAAAAATCGCCACCAGACCAAAAATTAATGCCAACGGCACGAACACCGGCCCGATGGTGAAGATGCTCAGTAGCCCGAAGCCCACCGCAAACAAACCGAGTAACGGCAAGCCGTCGCTGCTGGTGTAAGTCCCGTCGCCATACGCCCCGTGCGCACCGCCATGAGACGCATCGCCAGCGGCAGCATCCACAGTCCCGGCGGCGGGACGGGTTCTCAAAGTCATCAGGGGTTCTTTTTCCGTCATGTTTCAATCCTATCGCGACACGGCGGTGAAGGCAAAACAAGATGGCTGCCGTCAATCCCTAGACCTTCACACCTACTTTCTGGGTATCCGCACCTACTTTTTCGCTCTTTGCAGAATTGAATAAGTCGTTATGATGCTGCCCATACGGGTAGGAGCGTATATTGCGCCGAACAGACGGCACACGACCAATGGGGAGCCACCATGAACACCATAAGCACCACCACACATGAATCCATTTCGGATTCCGAACCGTCTTCCCATCCTACCGACACATCGCACACATCCAGCTCTGGTCCTGTCGGCTCCGATTTTGGCGCACAAGCCGCACGTCAAATCGCCGGCGTGTGGGGTGAACTGGCGGAGATTTCTATCGATCTCGACGACATCACCGCCGCGGTGAGCGGCAAGACCCAGCACTTGGACGACCTGAAATCCGACATGGACGGGCTGCACGAATCCAACGCCCAAATTTCAGAATTGGCGACCACGGCCAATTCCATCGCGTCGCAAGCCACGTCCAGTACCGAGGAAACGTCGCGCACCATCGAAGACAGTACGCGCAGCATCGGCGGCCTGATCGAATCGGTGTCGGGGATCTCGGCGCGCTTGGATGCCTTGACCCACGCCTTGGAGCGTGTCTCCGGCGTGGCGCAGAACATCGAGGCCATTGCCAAACAAACCAATCTGTTGGCGCTCAACGCCACCATCGAAGCGGCGCGCGCCGGTGCGGCAGGCAAGGGTTTCGCCGTGGTCGCGGGGGAAGTCAAAAACTTGTCCAAGCAAACCAGCGATGCCACCACCGACATCAGCGATACGGTGTCCGAATTGCGCACGCAAATCGAGATGCTGGCCACGGACAGCGCCACAAGCCTCGAAAAAGCCGATACAGCCAGCCAAGACACAGCCAAGGTCGCCGAGGCCATGGACGATTTGGAGACCATCTTCGACCTGCTCAAGGCCCATGTTGCGGACATCCACGAACAGTCGCAAGCCAACTTGTCGGTGTGCACCCACGTTTCCGACAGCCTCGGCAACTTCGCCGTTGAGGTCACCGATGAAAGTCGTCGTCTGAACGTCGCCAACGATCATGTCGGGCGGTTGCTGAGCCTCAGCGAAGATTTGATCGAGCAGGTGGTTGAAAACGGCCTGGAAATCGACGACACCCCCTTCATCGTGGCGGTGCGAAAGGCGGCGCAGCAAATCAGCACCACCTTTGAGGCTGCGGTGGATGCGGGCGAAATCACCATGGACGAGCTGTTCGACGAAAACTACCAGCCAATCCCCGGCACCGACCCCCAACAGGTGATGGCCAAGATGGTGCCCTTCACCGACCGTGTCCTGCCACCGATCCAAGAACCGTTGCTCGACCTGGACGACCGCGTCACCTTCAGTGCGCCGGTGGATCGCAACGGCTATCTGCCGACTCACAACAAAAAATATTCCCAACCGCAATCGAACGATCCGGTGTGGAACATGGCCAACTGCCGCAACCGGCGCATCTTCGACGACCCGACCGGACTTGGGGCGGGGCAAAACCAGACCAAGTCGTTTTTGCTCAAAACCTACAAACGCGACATGGGCGGCGGGGTCATGACGGTGATGAAAGACGTGTCCGCGCCGATCACCGTCAAGGGGCGGCACTGGGGTGGGTTGCGCATGGGCTATAAGGCCTAGTTACCAGCCACCCGGCTCTCAACACCCTGGCAAAAAAGAAGGCCGGCGTTATCGCCGGCCTTCTTTGCGGTGTTTTGAAAAACCCGTTAAGCGGCTTTCTTCAGCGCTTTTTTGGCTTTTTTCAGCTTGCTTTCTTGCTTGGCGACTTTCGCCTTGCGTTGCTTGACTTCTTTTTTCAGGCTTTTGATTTTCGACTTCTTGGACATGTTGGTGTCTCCTGATGTGGGTTGCAAACGCGCAAGGCCTCTAGCCCTGAGCCTTATGTTCACGCAGGAAGTCTTGTATGAAACGACGGATTTCGCGCGCCGCGCTCGTATCAAGCTCATCACACAATGCCACGAATTGATCCCGTACCTCGCCGCTGATCCGGATCACCAACTGGCTATCCTTTTTGATCTTCTTTTTGGGCTTTGTTTTTTCGGTCATAACCGGGCTCGCTCCTCATGAACGCAATGCATTATATATACATTGAGATTGCAATGTATATACATTTTTGAAATTAAACCTATATCTCATCATCGCTCGTAAACGGATCATAGCCAACGCGCATCAGATACAGGCCGTCCGGCGGCGCAGTGGGACCGCCCGCGGCGCGGTCTTTGGCGTCAAGCGCCGCCTTGAGGTCGTCCGCCGTCCATTTGCCCTCGCCCACCAGCCTGAGCGTGCCGACCAGATTGCGCACCTGATGGTGCAAGAACGACCGGGCCCGCGCCTTGATGCGGATTTCGTCGCCGCTGCGCGATACCGTCAATTCATTCAAGGTCTTGATGGGCGATTTGGCTTGACACATGGTGGCGCGAAAGGTGGTGAAATCGTGTCGTCCGACCAGTACTTGCGCGGCCGCGTGCATGGCTTCGGCGTTCAACGGCTGCGCCACCCACCACACGTGACCGCGCTCGATCGCCGGACGGGCGCGGCGATTGAGAATACGGTAGAGGTATGCGCGCTCCGTCGCCGAAAAGCGCGCATGAAAGTTCTCATCGACGATCTCGACTTCGACGATGCTGACCGGGCGCGGTTTCATATGGTGATTGAGGGCGTCACGCACGGTCTTTGCGTTCATATCCGTGCGCGCGAGGTCAAAATGAATCACTTGGCCATAGGCATGAACGCCCGCGTCGGTGCGCCCGGCGCAATGGACGCGCGGGTGTTCGCCGCTGAACGCGGGAATTGCGTCCTCCACCACCTGCTGCACGCCGAGGCCGGTGTCCTGCCTCTGCCAGCCGACAAACGGGCCGCCGTCATATTCAACTGTTAACCGATATCGAACCATGGGCCTGTTTTAGAGCAACTGCCCCCCCAAGCGCGAGATGTTTTACAAGTGCACCGAATATCCACATTTTTGGGACGTGTATTGCGTTACCCCCCTTGGCGGGCGTACATATGGTATTGAGTTTTCAATCCTTATCCCGCCGCGTTGCAGGAAAGACCATGTCCGATACCCTCGAAAGTGATCTCGATACCCTCCACATCATGCCGATGAGCATCATCCCGTTCGAAAACCGTTCGCTGTCGCGCGCACGGATGATCAAGAACGCGCGTTTGCAAACCATGATCGAGTTGTTTCAAGACGTCGATGCCGGCAGCGGACAAATGACCGTGGACGCCGCCGCGCGGCAATTGCGCGAACACGCCAACGCTTCGCCGCACGACATCACGCTGTTGCGCAAATTGGCCCGACTGCCGTCTTACGACGTCTACAGCCTGCGGGTCTCGCTCAGGGAGCAAGACATCCCGGTCAACGACATCACGGCGTTGAAACTGTCGGCGAAAAAAAGCCAGGAACTGGCCGGTTATATGAAGGATTTCACCTTCCCGCTGATCCGCGACATTTACGGCAGCACCGACGTGCAGGTGCAGGAATTCGACGACCTGCTCAATCTGTTTCGCAATCCCGACGTCAAAATGGCACGCGAAAAGCTCGACATGATGGCCAAGAAGCTCGACATCGACTTGATGGAACTGCCGCGCTTTTTGGAAGATTACGGCGATATTTTCCTGTCGCTGGCGTACTACAAACATTGCCTGGACGAAACCGCGCCGATCACCCAGGGCTTCCTCGACAGCTTGAAGAAAATCCGCGCCAATTGGGAACTGAAAAGCGATCAGAATCTGATGAAAACCTGCGACATGCTGGAAAAGACCTTCACCGGATTGAGCGCGCACCTCAAGCGCCTGTTCGATGAATTCGACGCCAGCACCAAGGATTTCTGGAGCGACGTATCCGCCGAACGCTTCCGCCAGGTCGAGGCGCTGATCGAAAGCTACCACACCACCATCGGCGCGGTGCTGTGCGCGTTGTCGGTCAAAATGGGTGCATGGCACAACCTGTTCCCGCGCGACAGCGTCGGCGGGCCGGTGAAGCGGTCTGAATTCATCATGCTGGAAATGCGCCAAGGCATCGAAGAGGTGCGCAAGATTTTGAAATCGGCCAAGGAAAGCAAGCCCAACGTGCGCCGCCAGTCGAAATTCAAGACCTACGCCCAAGGCCAGGAAGAACGCGCCGCTGCCGCGCGCGGGGTCACCAAAGCGCCGGTGATCGGCGATGAAATTCCCGATCCGGACCGCTTTTAAAACCGCTTAATCGAGGACCGTGCCCGCTTTGAGGGGATTGCCGCGCAGATAGGCGTCGGCCGCCATCGCCGCCTTGCCCGCAGGCTGAACCTCGACCAGACGCAACGCACCATCGCCACACGCCACCAACAGCGCATCGTCGAGCACGGCTCCCGGCGTGCCGGCTGCATCTTCGGCCACGGCGCGCAGCACCCGCACGCGCTGGCCGTCACGTTCGAACCATGTCATCGGATACATTGCCCGCACCGACCGGGCAAGCTCGTCGGCGGGTCGCCGCCAATCGATACGGGTCTCGGCCTTGTCGATTTTTTTCGCGTACGTCACGCCGTCTTCAGGCTGGGTTTGGGGAACGATGCGCCCTTCGATTACACCCGCCAACGCCTCGACGATCAAACGCCCGCCCATCGTGCACAAGGCATCGTGAAGCTGTTGGGCGTTCATGTCCGCTGTGATGGCGATGGTTTCGCTGAGCAGCATAGGCCCTGTATCGAGCCCGGCGTCCATCTGCATGATGGTCACACCGGTCTCAAGGTCGCCCGCCTCGATGGCGCGCTGAATGGGCGCAGCACCCCGCCAGCGCGGCAACAGCGAGGCGTGAATGTTGAAACAGCCCATTTTCGGCGCGTCCAAGATCGCTTGCGGCAAAATCAGACCGTAGGCCACCACCACGGCGGCATCTGCATTCAAGGCGGCAAAGGCTTCCTGTTCGTCTGGGTCTTTGAGCGAGTGCGGGTTGCGCACCTCGATCCCTTGGGACTCGGCGAAGGCATGCACCGGCGATGGCGTGAGCTTTTGTCCACGCCCCGATTTGCGCGGCGGCTGGCTGTAGACGGCGAGCACGTGGTGCCCCGCGTCGAGCAGGGCCTTGAGGGCCGGCACGGAAAAATCCGGGGTGCCCATAAACACAAGGCGCAGCTTGGTATCGCTCATCGCTTCACCTTTCAAGGGCATCTCAAGGGCATCGGGCTTAAACCGTGGCCGGCTGGCCGCGCCGCGCCTTTTGCAGTTTGCGCAAGATCATGTTGCGTTTGAGGTTCGACAGATGGTCGACGAACAGCGTGCCGTCCAGGTGGTCCATTTCGTGCTGCACGCAGATACCCAGAATTTCGTCCGCCTCGATTTCGCGGATTTCGTTTTCATGATCCAGATAGCGCACCCGCACCGCCGTCGGGCGCATCACCTCGGCAAATTGTTCGGGCAGCGACAGACAGCCTTCTTCGTGCAACTGCTCGGTTTCTGACGCCCACACGATTTCGGGGTTGGCCATGCGAATGGGATTGGGCTTTTCATCGTCGCGGGCAACGTCGATGACCAGGACACGCTTGCTCACCCCCACTTGCGGGGCGGCCAAACCGATGCCGTTGGCCGCATACATGGTTTCCAACATGTCGTCCATGAGCTGGCGAATTTCACCATCGACCTTTTCGACCGACTGGGCCTGGGTTTTCAATCTGGGGTCGGGAGCGACCAAAATGGGCAATACGGCCATGTAACTTTACCTAGTCTTGCAGCGAACTCAGTGTATGCGAGAGGACTTAAGGCTCCAACCCGCGTCCGTCAAGAAAAGTTCAAAACTTGGTTCCTTTAACACCACCACCGCAAAACCTATATACTGGCGACACACAACCGGATCGAGAAAGCTGAGGGGACATATGCGCGCGATTTTGCACTACCTGACAGCCATGGTGATCATTCCGTTTTATGGCATACGGGTGTGCCCATTTATCGAAACCCTGACGCCGCTTCAGGTCGCAACGCCCATTATCTTCATGCTTGCGCTGCAATTCATGGTACGCAAACCCCTGATCGCGCGGCTGGTCGATGCTGCGCCGCTGAAACGCCAGGTCAAACGGTTGTTTTGGCTTGAGCTCACCATGTTCACCATCAGCGCATTGGTGGTCATGGCCTACAATGAAATTTTGTACGGCTTCCCATTCTTGGAAAGCGGCCTGAAAGTTCTCTTTGGGCTGAGCGGCCTGGGCTACTACGCCGCCGCCGACATCGCGTTGGAAAAAGAACGCGCCGTCGCCGATCGGATCGAACGCGAACACATCACCATTGACCCCGACGAAAACTATTTCCCGCTGACGCGCAAGGTTGCGTTGTTTTCATCGATCTCCATCACCGCCCTGGTCGGCGTGTTCATGCTGCTGGTGATCAAGGATCTGGACTGGATCATTCGCGTCGGCGCTGAGGTCACCTTGAAGGATGCACAAGCTTCGATCTTGAAGGAATTCGCCTTTGTCCTGGCGGTGGTGTTGCCCCACACCCTGAACATCATTCGATCCTACGCCCACAATTTACACCGCATCCTCAACAACCAGACCTCGGTGCTCAGCCGCGTGACCTTGGGCGATTACGATCTGCACGTTCCCGTCGCCAGCAACGACGAGTTTGGCGTGATCGCCGCGCACACCAACACCATGGTCGATCGCATCAAGGACCGCACCGCCGAACTGGCGCGCACCCGCGACGTCACCATCCTGTCGCTCGCCACCTTGGCCGAAACCCGCGACAATGAAACCGGCGCACATATCTTGCGCACCCAGCGCTACGTGCGGGCATTGGCCGAACGTCTCAAGGACCACCCCAATTTCGCCCACGAACTCAATGCCGAAACCATCGATCTGTTGTACAAGTCCGCGCCGCTGCACGATGTCGGCAAGGTCGGCATCCCAGACGCGATCTTGCTCAAACCGGGCAAACTCACCGACGACGAATTCGTCATCATGAAAACCCACGCCAGCCTCGGCGCCGAAGCGCTTGAGGTCGCCGAACGTGAACTGGGCAGCAATTCGTTCATGCGCTACGCCCGCGAAATCGCCGCCACCCACCACGAGAAATGGGACGGTTCGGGCTACCCCAACGGACTGAAGGGCGACGCGATCCCCATCTCCGGGCGCTTGATGGCGGTGGCCGACGTCTATGACGCCCTGATTTCCAAACGCGTCTACAAACCGGCTTTTTCCCACGACAAAGCCATGGGCATCATCCGCGAGGGCCGGGGCAGCCATTTCGACCCCGACATCATCGACGCCCTGGATGCCGTCGAAACCGAATTCAAGGACATCGCCGACAAATTCGGCGACGTCGCCCATGCTGCAGAATAGGCTTTAACAACTGTTCCTGCGTTTGCCTTTCCCGGCGCGTTGAGGCACTGTTTCAAACATGGATTCGCAGAGCCTCATCCTCATCGTTTTAGCTGGCGCAGCCCTGATCGTGGCATTGTGGGCGGCGTTCGGTCGCCGTGCACCGACCGACCACGCTCAAGCGCAGGAAGCCGCACACAACGCGCTGATCGCGCAACTGTCCGCGAACCAAGCCGATCTGGCGGCGCGCTTGCAGATGATGACCGAGAGCCAGGGCCAGCTGACGCGCACCTTGGAACAACGTTTCGAGCATGTCAGCAAACGCCTCGGCGACGGTCTCAGCGAGCACAGCCAACGCACCGGCGACGTCATCAAGCAGGTTCACGAACGCTTGGCGGTTATCGACGCGGCGCAAAAGAACCTCAGCACCCTGACCGATCAAATGGTCGGCTTGCAAGACATCCTGTCCAACAAGCAAGCGCGCGGCGCGTTCGGCGAAATTCAATTGAACGATCTGGTCACCGATGCCCTGCCGCCGTCGGCTTATACATTCCAGGCGACCTTGAAAAACGGCAAGCGCGCCGATTGCTTGCTCAAGCTGCCCAATCCACCCGGATCCATCGTCATCGATTCCAAGTTTCCGTTGGAAAGTTATCTGGCGTTGCGCAACGCCGAAAACGACGATGTACGCAAAGTGGCGTTGCGCAGTTTCGGCACCGACGTGCTCAACCACGTGCGCACCATCGCCGAAAAATACATCGTTGCGGGCGAAACGGCGGAAAGCGCGTTGATGTTCCTGCCCAGTGAGGCGGTTTACGCCGAACTGCACGCATCGCTTCCCGACGTGGTGGAAAAATCCTATCGCGCACGGGTGTGGATCGTTTCCCCCACCACCTTGATGGCGACGCTGAACACCGTGCGTGCGGTGCTCAAAGACGCCCACATGCGCGAACAGGCCGGGGTCATCCAGGCGGAAGTCCTAAAAATGCTCGACGACGTGACCCGCTTGGACGACCGGGTCGCCAAGTTGCAAAAACATTTCACCATGACCGAAGAAGACATCCGCCAAATCCGCATTTCCACGGACAAGGTCACCCGCCAGGGCGAAAAGATCGAAGCCGTGCAATTGGCCGACGACGGCCCCGCCGAAGCGTTGCAACCGAGCCTACCGCAAGGAACGGTTGCCGGACCGACGGCAAACGAGCCATAATCCGCCCCGTCCATTAGCGGACTATACCCGCACACGCTCACACCACTGTTAAGGATCAGCCCGATGGCGCCCGATCAAGCCCCAAAAACGCAACCGGCCCCCGAACTCATGGATGCCCAAGGCCTGCACCCGGATGCGCCGCGCCATGGCTCACCGATCAAATGGATGGCTTTGGTGATGGTGACGTTGGTGGTGCTGACCACGATTTCCATGTGGGGTAAGGAAAAGGTCTCCATCAAGGCGTCGGTCACCATCCCGCCGCTGAGCGAAGCCGCGCAACGTGGCCGTGAGGTGTTCGCACAATCGTGCCAAGAATGCCACGGCGTCGACGGCGCGGGCGGCACGCGCACCGGTCCGCCGCTGATCCATCCGATGTATCGCGAAAATCTCTATCCCGATTATGTGCTGAAAAAAGTGCTGCGCGAAGGCAAGCGCGAAAAGAACTGGCGCTTTGGCCCGATGGAACCGGTGAAGAATATAACAGAACAGCAAATCGACGACGTCACGCTGTTTATCCGTACCGTTCAAAATGCCAGCGGGATCGACTAAATCCACCCAGTTCCCCCTGCATCTTTAGCGTCTGGCTATCTTTTCCTGAAACGCGCTTCTCGCATCCATTCGACATGTGGTGTCCCCCAAAAAGCGACCGCACCGGCCCCGGGCATGGGTCGGTGCGGTCATGGGGTGAACGTTATCCGGAGGGGGTGTTGAGGTGGATAACGTTCGCAGTTTCAACTTCAACCCAGACCCCCCGGAATGGGAAAAAGTTGATGGGAACGGAAGCAGATAGGAAATGCCTTATCTGCTCACCACCGGTTGTATCATATTGTCTATATCTATCAAAGAAGGAAATCATGCATTCGGAGAATTTTTTGTTACAACTCTCCCTTTGATTGCATTGCAAATAATGAACCGCGCCTACACGGGTTTGCGCGCTTTCAGCGCCGCCGAAAGCGTACCTTCGTCCAGATAATCCAGCTCGCCGCCCATTGGCACCCCATGCGCCAAGCCGGAAATGGTGACGTTGGCGTCGCTCAGGCGATCGGCGATGTAATGGGCGGTGGTCTGGCCATCGACGGTGGCGTTGGTGGCCAGGATCACTTCCGTGACGCCGGGGTCGCGAGCGCGTTCGACCAAGGCGCCGATATGCAGATCTTGGGGCCCGATGCCGTCCAACGCCGAAAGCGTGCCGCCCAACACGTGATAGAGACCGCGAAAACCGACAACGCGCTCCATCGCCCACAGATCGCCGACCTCTTCGACCACGCAGATCTGGCTGCGGTCGCGTTTCGGATCGGTGCAAATGGAACATGGATCGGTGACGTCGATATTTTGACACACCGAACAGGTTTTGACGTTTTCAGCGGTTTGCGTCAGCGCCCGGGCCAGCGGTTCCATCAGCGATTCGCGCCGCTTGATCAAGTGCAGCGCGGCGCGGCGCGCCGAACGAGGTCCCAGCCCCGGCACCTTGGCCAAAAGCTGGATCAGTGCTTCGATCCCGCTGGAACGCCCGGGGTTGACCATAACGAAATACTCCGCCGCCTCAGAACGGCAACTTGAAGCCCGGCGGCAACGGCAAACCGCCAGTCATTTCGGCGATCTTTTCTTGCTTGAAGGCGTCGATTTTGGTTTTCGCGTCGTTGATGGCCGCGGCGACCAGATCTTCGAGCATTTCCGGTTCGCTGGGATCGATGATGCTTGGGTCGATGCTCACGGAGCGCACGTCGAACTTGCCGTTGACGCGCACATTGACCATGCCGCCGCCCGATGCACCAACCACTTCGTGGGCTTCCATCTCTTCTTGCATTTCGCTCATGCGGGCTTGCATCTGCTGCGCCTGCTTCATCATCTGGCCGAGATTCTTCATATTTGCTCCGTTATCCACAACTCTGACGCCAGAGAGACTGGCGTCCGGTTTCGTCCGTGTATAGCATTGCGTTCATGCAACACCAAAGCCTGTTCGTCTTCGACATCGAAACCGTACCCGACACCGACGCCGTGCCCAACTTGATTGGCCGCGATATCGGACCCGACGCCGCCGAACGACGTGCGGCGCTGGAAGCCTATCATTTGGAAGCCACCGGCGGGCAAAACGCCTTTCCCCGCCAGCCGTTTCACAAGGTGGTGGCGGTCAGTTTTCTGTCCGCAGAAATCGAATACGACGGCCGCTTTGAAACCTATTACCTCAAGGAACTGCGTTCCGGGGGTACATCTGAGAGCCCCGAGCGCGATTTGGTCGGCGGCTTTTACCAATTCATCGACCGCAAACACCCCCGTCTGGTGAGCTACAATGGGCGTGGTTTCGACCTGCCCGTCCTGCGTCATCGTGCCATGGTGTGCGGCATCACGGCGGGCGGTTTTCACGACACCTCCAACAAATGGGAAAACTACACCTCGCGCTACGCCTTGGATTGGCATTGCGATCTGCAGGAGGCGCTGACCGATTTCGGTGCCGCGTCGCGCGGCCTGAAGCTCAACGAAGTCTGCGCAGTGTTGAATTTCCCCGGCAAGTTCGGCGTCGACGGCTCGCAAGTCGCGCCCATGTACGACGAGGGCCGCATCGACGAAATTCGCGACTACTGCGAAACCGATGTGCTCAACACCTATCTGGTATATCTGCGCTATCAGCTGACCCGCGGACGTGTGACCAAAGATGGCTACAACCGTGCCGTCGCCGACGTCATTGCGCTGATCGAGGCTGAGCGCGAAGCCCGCCCGCACCTCGGCCAATTCTTCGAAGCGTGGGGCGAAGCGGCCAATAACGTCTTCCTTCTGGACTGACGCACGCGGCCTCCCGGGGCCAATCGGCCAAGACGCTCTGGCACGTGATGCGTGAATAATTATTTGACATATATTATAGGTTGTGCAAACTGACCCCTGTCCGCCGGGGAGAGGCCGTACCCGTTTACGGTTCAGGAGGACGCCATGAGCACGACCAACACCATCAGCATCACCACCGATGGACCAAATCCCCCGCGCGAGATTCAAATCACCCTCATCACTGGCGGCTCAGCTCAAGGCGCATCCACCGACGATCCGTTCGAACGGAGCCAGGACGGCGTTCAGAACGACGACGGACAAGGCACGGTCCCGATGGATCGCGCCGATCGCGACGATCGCGACACGATTGCCGATGATCTCGTCCCTTTGCCGCCCGCGCCGGATGACGATGCGACCACGATCGGCAACATCCGCATCACCACCCACGGCCCCAAGCCGCCGGCCGAGATCCAGGTCACCGTCACCTGTGACATCACCAACACCCGAGGACACACCCCCAGAGTGTTTTTCCCGGCCCAAGGCATGGGCATTCCCATGACCCATTGCGGCGGCAACACGTGGACGGTCTCGAACTCACAGATGTACAGCCGCGGTGAAAAAGTCCTGACCATCGTGTGCAACGGCGTCAAAACCGAACAGAAATTCAAGGCTTAAGCTAAACCGCTCCACGGTTTCTCCATCACAAAGACCCGTCTGATTCGTCAACGGGAATGAAAACCCCAAATCGTGAAATCCAACTTTGAGGAGGCATCATGTCCACCATCACCATTTCCAAGGCACAAGGCATCGGCACCGCGCCCTATTACACCGGTCTGGACGTCAGCGGCACCGCCACGGCGGGCGAACGGGTGCACGTGCACTACGAAATTCCGGCCAGCGGCGTGATGTCGGCCGACCTGAACACCACCGCCGGCGACAACGGCGAATGGAAGGTCAAGTTTGAAAGCGAATTCAACGCCGGCACCGACATCACCGTCATCGCCAGCCTAACCGATGGCGCGAAAGCCTCGTTGGATCTGACGCTTCCCGATTGAGGTATCGTCGCGCGGTGTGCTATTGCGATCAGAAAATGGGGGCTGACAAGCCCTCGGTCGCAAGCGCGCGCTGCACGGCGGGACGCGCAAGCATCAGCTCCACATTGCGCCGCAGATGTCGCATATCGCGCGGCGGCGTTTTCATGTTGCGCCCCCAGCGCGCCAACATCAGCAGGTAGTGGTCGGCAAGCGAAACCTGTTCACCCATCAAGTACGGACCGCCTTTGACGAGCTGTGCGTCGATGAATTGGAACATCTCCGTCAGGCGTTCTTCGACCGCATCCTTGATCGCGCCGACGCCGACGTCGCCTGTTGCCTCAAGGGTGTAGCGCTCGGGGTAGAAATAGATCAGCGTGTCGGGGTGAACGGTGTTGGCGAGAAACATCAGCCATTTGTAAAAATGCCCGCGTTCCGCCGTTCCGCAAGGCGGTGCGAGCGCGGCGTCGGGGTGCTTGTCGCTGAGATAAAGACAGATCGCCGCGGTCTCATACAGAACCGTGTCGCCGTCCACCAACACAGGGATCAAACCGCGTGGGTTGAGTTTTTTGTACGCTACGGACTTTTGCTCATTGCGCGCGCGCTCGACCAGATGCAATTGAAACGGCGCGCCGATCTCTTCCAACAGCACGTGAGGCGTTATGCTGGCATTACCGGGATAATAGTAAAGCTCATACACCCGCGTTTCGTCCTTTAAACGTCGTCGTCCAGCTCTTCATCTTCGAGCGGGCGGGTGAGCGGCGGAATTTCGGCGCGGGTGTCTTTCACTTCGCCGATTTCCGAACCGGGAAAGGCTTCGAGCACGGCGCGCACCAGCGGATCTTCCGCGGCGTGGGCCTTTTCGGCGGCCTCGGCGGCTTGTGCTTGCTGGCGCAGTGTCGGCTGGCCCGGCTGGTTGGAAATCGACACCACCCAGCGGCGCGTGGTGTGATCGTTGAGCATCTTGCCCAAGCGCTGGGCCAGATCGCCGGGCGCGTGTTCGGTCGGGTGGTATTCCATGCGCCCGGGCTGGAAGCTGACCAGATGGACATTGGAAATCAGGTTGGCGTGCAAGATCATCTCACCGACCGTCTCGGCCAGCTCGACCACCTGGGCGAAGGTTTGCGGATCGGGCAACTGCAACTCAGACACGCTCAGCGGCTTGATTTCGGCCTGGGCCTGGGTTTGCGCCTGCGCGCCGAAACCCGACGACATGGTCGGGCCGTGGGTCGTGGTTGGCGCACTCGGCTGGGTCGGCGCACCCGACGCCATCGTCGTCATGCCGCCACCGCCCATCGCAGCACCGCCGCCACCGGGCGAGGACGGTTGCGTCGTGGGCGCGTCTTGCAATTTCTTGAGCACATCCGCCGGGCCGGGCAATTCCAAGCCGTACATCAGACGCACCAAAATCATTTCAGCGGCTTGCAGCGCGCTGGGCGCGGAGCGCACTTCGCCCAAGCCCTTGAGCAACATCTGCCAGCCCCGCGTCAATGCCGCCATCGACAGTCCGCGAGCCATCTCACCGCCGCGGGTGCGTTCCATTTCCGGCACGCCGGGAGCATCGGCAGCAGACGGCGTGACCTTGATGCGGGTCAGCCAATGCACCAATTCCAACATGTCTTCGAGAACCTGGGCCGGATCGGCGCCGCTGTCGTATTGCGATGCCAATTGGCCGAGCGCCTCTTCGACATCGCCCTTCATCACCGCATCCAACAGATCGAAGGTGCGCGCCCGGTCCGCCAAGCCCAGCATGTCGCGCACCGCGTCTTCGCCGACTTCACCGGCGGTATGGGCGATCGCCTGGTCCAGCAGCGACAGACCGTCGCGGACCGAGCCGTCGGCGGCGCGCGAAATCAGCGCCAACGCGCCGTCGGTGACCGATGCGCCTTCTTTTGCGACGATGCCTTTGAAGTGCGCCGACAAGGTGTCCATGTCGATGCGGCGCAAGTCGAATCGTTGACAGCGCGACAGCACCGTCACCGGAACCTTGCGGATTTCGGTGGTGGCGAAGATGAATTTGACGTGCTCGGGCGGTTCTTCCAACGTCTTCAACAACGCGTTGAAGGCGTTTTTGGACAGCATGTGCACTTCGTCGATGATGTAGACTTTGTAGCGCGCCGAAACGGGCTTGTAGCGCACGCCTTCGATGATTTCGCGGATATCGTCGACGCCGGTTCTGGACGCGGCGTCCATTTCCATCACGTCGACGTGGCGGTCTTCGGCGATGGCGGTGCAGTTTTCGCACACACCGCAGGGCTCGGCCGTTTCGCCGCCTTGACCGTCGGGACCGATGCAGTTGAGCGCGCGCGCGATGATCCGCGCGGTGGTGGTTTTGCCCACGCCGCGCACGCCGGTCAGCATGAACGCGTGGGCCAAACGGCCCGACTGAATGGCGTTGGTCAGGGTGCGCACCAACGCTTCCTGGCCGATCAGGGTGTTGAAATCCGTGGGACGGTATTTGCGCGCCAGGACCCGGTATTCTTCAGCGGGCGCGTCTGGTTTGGTCTCGTCGGACATGGTTCGCTGAGCCTGCCTTCAGGTCCTAGGCAAAGAAGAGGTGGGAGACCAGCAGCGACCCGAAGCGAAACTCGTTGCGGCTGCTTCCTTCCGGACCTGACCGGGTTCGCGAGAACTTCGTCCGCGCCGATCTCCCGCGCGGAGTATATCAAGGCCGCCCGCCCGCTGCAAAGCCCATAACAAAGTTTATTTGACGGATCGGTGCAAAGTCGGCCCAGCCGCTTCCAACGCATTGAAAAGTCAGAAGTAAGTTAGGGGAAAGGCGAATCAGTTGACGGCCAAACCGAGACGCGGCTCGACGATGTGAAACACGCCGTCGGCGTATTGGCCGGGCATCAGCGCCAGGATGCTGTCGCGAAATTCGTAACGGCCTTCCCAAACCGGGACGAATCGCAACGTCACGGTACTGCGCGGTTCGATTCGCACGCCGTTGACGCAACCCTTGGCCGGGGTCTTGTCGCCGATCTGCACGCTCTCCAGCGCCACGCCGTGCTTGAACAGGCCGGGCGCCCATATGTCGTGCACCACCGGATCGGCGTTTTCCACCGTCAAGCTATAGGGGCGGCCCTTTTCCAGATACATCACCATCGGACGGAAGTTGTTGTCGACGATGCGCATGCGGTTGGACGGAACCGTGGACCAATCGACGTTTTCAACGATGTCGAGTCGGTCGTTGATGCATTCTTCCAAAAACGCTTCGGAGGTGTTGGTGAGAAAGGTCGTGCAGCCCGACAAAGCCACCGCCGCCAAAACAGACGCCGCCGCAGGCACAGCCGCGACACGCATGGATTTGGCGAGCCGGGAGAGCATAGACATCCCCTCTATCGGCTTGATTTGAAACACGGACTTAGGCACGCAGAATCCCCTACGTTAACGGCGCGTATGCACAGTACCAGCACGGCCCCGCCGATCCAAGACAGAAAACACTGATTTCGTTTAAAATATGCACGGAACCGCACATCGCTCGACGCACGAGATACAGCGCTGCTTGCAAGGTGCGCGGTCCTGCGTCAGGGCTTGCTTTTGCGCGCCGCCAGCACCCGCAAGGCTTCGCGGCCTTTGTTGTGCAGGTCTTCCATCACGCCGTCTTTGCGCATGTGGGCTTTCAGATCCAACAGCGCGCCCAACAGCGTCGCTTCGTCCAGGGCGCTGAAGCCGGTCATGCGCAGGATTTTAAGCGGGTCCTTCGCAGGATCCATGCCTTGAAACGCCAATTTATCAGGCTCACGCCTCAACATCTGCACTGTCCCCGCTTCAATGATGGCCTATAGTCTGGATAGTCTAGCATGTGCGTGGGGATGAGATAAGGCGAAACGCCCCCCCTTTGCAAGACCTAAGGCGCAATCACTTGGTCGACGCTCAGCCCATCTCCGCGCGCACGGACGACGCCGGATAGGTGCCCATGATTTTGACTTCGTGGGTGAAGAAACGCAGTTCGTTGAACGCCAGCTTCATGCTTTCGTCAAAGGGATGGCCTTCGACTTCGGCATAGAACTGGGCGGCCTGAAAGCTGCCGTCGATGATGTAGCTTTCCAACTTGGTCATGTTGATGCCGTTGGTGGCGAAGCCGCCGAGCGCCTTGTAGAGCGCTGCGGGAATGCTTTGCACGCGAAACACGAAGCTGGTCATCACCAAGCCTTCGCCCTGCGGCGGCATGATGGCTTCCTTGGCCATGATGAGAAACCGCGTGGTGTTGTGTTCGGCGTCCTCGATGTTGGCGCGCAGGTCTTCCAGGCCATAGATTTCACCGGCGAGTTTCGAAGCGATCGCGCCTTGGGTTTTGTCGCCCCGCACGCTGATCATGTGCGCAGCGCCCGCCGTGTCGGCATGCACCACCGGCTCCAACTTCAATTCGCGGATGATGCCGCGGCATTGGTTGAGCGCGTGCACGTGACTGTGCACATGGGTCAGATCCTCGATGCGCGCACCCTTGACCGCCAACAGATGATGATCGATGCGCTGAAAATGCTCGCCGATGATGTGCAGGCCGGAATTGGGCAGCAGGTGGTGAATGTCGGCAACACGACCGGCCACCGAATTGTCGATGGGAATCATCGCCAAACGCGCCCGACCGTCACGCACCGCCGAAAAAGCGTCGTCGAAGGTATAGCAAGCGAGCGTCTGCATGTCCGGGAACACGGCGCGGCACGCCATGTCGGAATTGGCCCCAAGTTCGCCTTGAAAAGCGATGGTGTTGTCTGCGCTCATAGCTTGCTCTCTATATACGTTATTGGGCGGCTAAAATCTGCCGGGCCCGCTCCAGGTCGGCGGGAGTATCAACCCCGAACGGAACCGTGTCAACGCGCGCCGCATCGATGCGCATGCCGTTTTCCAAGGCGCGCAATTGCTCCAATTTCTCGCGTTGTTCCAAAATTCCGGGGCTCAAGCCGACGAACCGTTCCAGCGCATTGCGGCGATAGGCGTAGATGCCGATGTGGTGATACAGCGGGCCGTCGCCATGGGGCACGGTGGCGCGGGAAAAATACAGCGCCCGCCCGATGCGCGCGCCATCCTTGAAGCCGACCACGGCCTTGACCACGTTGGGGTTGGTCTTTTCTTCTTCCAACTCGATTTCGGCCACCAAGGTCGCGATATCGACATCCGCGTCGTCCAGCGGGCTGAGCGCGGCGCGCACCACGGCGGGATCGAGCACCGGCAGGTCGCCTTGCAGATTGACGATGGCATCGAAGTTGCCAGTGGGGTCGCATGTTTGCAGTGCCTCGAAAATACGGTCCGAACCCGACGGGTGGTTGGGGTCCGTCAACACCGCCCGCCCGCCTACCGCCTCGACCGCATCCTTGATTTCGCGTTCCGCGCACGCCACGACCACGGGGCCGATGGCGGCTTCCTCGGCACGCTTGAGAACTTGCACGATCATCGGCAACCCGGCGATGTCGGCCAGCGGTTTGCCGGGCAGGCGCGTCGACGCCATCCGCGCGGGAACGATCACAATGGGGTTCAATTTGGACATCTGCGAGACCTCAAGGATTGTCAAACTGCCGTCACGAGACCATATAGCTTACGCATATTCAAGGCCTTGGCACCATTGATGTTGATGCGGTCTTGTGGTTAAAGTCGCACATCGGCGCATCCGGGCAACTTACAGGCGTGCGGCGATGGGACACGGGTCGTTACAGCAGATAAAAAAAGCGGGCTTTCTCATGATCAAAAACGTTCTCGGCGCCATCCTGTTCACCCTCGCGGTGTTCGCGTTTGTCAATTACGTCGGCGACATGGCGATTCCCAAGCACGGCACCTCGGAGCCGCAGGTCGCCGAAGAGACGACGGAGCCCGCAATGGAGCCAGCCCCAGAACCTGCACCTGCTCCCGAACCAACACCGGAACCGGCTGCAGAACCCGCGCCTGCCCCTGCAGCAGAGCCGGTTGCCGAAGCTACGCCCGAGCCCGCCCCTGCGCCCGCACCAACCGAGCCGGTCGCCGAAATCGCGGCGGTGGCGGCGGGTGGCGACGCGGAAAGCGGCAAAAGCCTGTTTCGCAAAAAATGTATGAGCTGCCACACCTTCGACAAAGGCGGCAAGGACCGCACCGGCCCCAATCTGTGGGGCATCGTCGGGCGCAACAAAGCGGCTTCTGAAACCTTCCGTTATTCCAAGACCCTGACGATGTTCGGCGGCACCTGGACAGAAGCCGAAATCAATTCGTTCATCGCCGGACCGCGGACCTTTGTGCCGGACACCAAAATGACCTTTGCCGGATTGAAGGACGCCAAAGACCGTGCCAATGTGTTGGCATTCCTCAAAACCCTCGCGGATTGACGCATTATGGCCGCCATGCAGAACTTCATCGACTTGGCCGTGGTGCTCGCCAATGCCGCGCGCCCGGAGATCATGAGCCGCTTTCGCACCGGCATCGCCGTCGACGCGAAATCGGACGCCTCGCCGGTCACCGAAGCCGACCGTAGCGCCGAACGGGTGATGCGCAAGATCATCACCGATACGTATCCCGACCACGGCATCTTGGGCGAAGAATACGGCAGCGAAAACGTCGACGCCGAATTCGTCTGGGTTCTCGACCCCATCGACGGCACCAATTCGTTCGTCACCGGCAAGCCGCTGTTCGGCACCCTGATCGCGCTGTGCCAAAACGGCAAACCCATCGTCGGCGTGATCGATGCGCCCGGCATGGACGAGCGCTGGGTCGGTGCGCAAGGCTATCCCACCACGCTGAACGGCAAGGTCATCAAAACCCGCACGGGCACCGCCCTGGACACCGCCTGGCTCTATGCCACCACGCCGGCAATGTTTTCCGGCGCCAACCAAGAGGCCTTCGAACGTTTGTCCAAGGCGGCATGGCGCACGGTTTACGGCGGCGACTGCTACGCTTACGGCCTGCTCGCGGCCGGTCATGTCGATCTGGTCTGCGAAGCCAGCCTCGGCACATACGATTTCGCTGCCCTGGCGCCTGTGATCGAAGGCGCCGGCGGCATCATCACCGACTGGGATGGCGCCCCGGTCACGCTTCAATCAGACGGTCGCGTGCTCGCGGCGGGAGACAAAAACACACACTCGGCGGCCCTTAAACAGCTTCAAAGCTAATCGCAACTCCCCAAAGGGAGAAATGAGTGAACGACACAACACGGAACGACTGCGATTCCGAACTTCTGCGCGCCATTTCCAATTTGGTGGCCGTGCTGAAAGACGGTCGCCTGACCTACATCAATCCCGCCGGCGTCGACATGCTCGGCGCGAGTGATGAAAACGCCGTGCTCGGACATGGGCTGGCGGAGTTTATCCACGCCGACTACGCCGACTTGATCGCGCTGGGCATAGACGCGTTCGCCGAGGAAGAGGCGGGTGTGCCGCTGAAGCTGCGTCCGTTGAACGCCGTCCCCATCGACGTGTTGATGCGGGTGCGCGCACTCGAGAGCCAAGCCAAAAGCTACATGGTCGAATGCCGCGATATCAGCAATTACATCCGTGCGTCTGAAGACGCCCGCAAGCGCGAGCAACGCCTCGCCAACGTGCTCGGCACGGTGCGCGACGCCATCATCACCATCGACCAAAAAGGCAACGTACAATCGATCAACGCCGCGGGTGAGCGCTTGTTCGGTTATCCCAGAACTCATGTTTTGGGACAAAACATCAAAATGCTGATGCCCAAACAATACGCCGACCATCACGACAATTACCTGGATCGTTACGTCAAAACCGGCGAGGGCGAGATCATAAATTCGGCGATGGAATTCGAAGGCCAGCATGCCAACGGCGCAGTTTTCCCCATTGAGCTTTCGGTCACAGAAATGATGGAAGGCAATCAACGCCTGTTCACCGGGGTGGTCCGCGACATCACCGAGCGCAAAAAAGCGCTCGATAAAATTCATTATCTCGCCCACCACGACGCCCTGACCAAACTGCCCAACCGCAATCTGTACATCGAGCGCGTCGAACGCGCGATTTATCGATCCGAGCGCTCCAACAAGCCATTGGCCTTGATGTTCGTGGATTTGGACAAGTTCAAGCCCATCAACGACGAACTGGGCCATGAAGCGGGCGATGCGGTGCTCAAAACCGTGGCGGAACGAATGTTGTCTTGTGTGCGTCAATCGGACACCGTGGCACGCTTCGGTGGCGATGAGTTTGTCGCCATCTTGGAAAACCTCGACCATCCCGACAGCGCCGCAGTGGTCGCGAAAAAGGTCATCTCCAAGCTGACCGAAAACATCGAAGTGCCGGGCGGCCAACACGCCGTGGTGGGCGCATCCATCGGCATCAGCGTGTTCCCCGAGGACGGCAAGACCATGGACGAGCTGGCCCGCGCCGCCGACGAGGCCATGTACGCGGTCAAGGAAGAAGGCCGTAACAACTACAAATTCTACAAAGATCTCAAAGGCAAAGGGCGCTAAATGCCAACATGTCCTTGATCCGGCCACAATCAACGTGCACATTCAAAAGCGATTTAGGCCAAGCCGTTAACGGGGACCTCCATGCCAAGCTTGAAGAGCGCTTTCTGTGCAACCGCCGCCGTGTTGAGTGTCGTATTCTCAATGCCATCGACGTGGGCGGCTGACATCGCACCCATCCACGCCATCGCCATGCACGGCGCGCCGAAATACGGCCCCGACTTCAAGCACTTCGACTACGTCAATCCGAACGCTCCTAAGGGCGGTTCGATCCGCTACGGCGGGCTGGGCAGCTTCGACAGTTTCAACGGCTTCATTTCCAAAGGCGAGGTCGCGGACGGCATCGGTTCTTTGTACGATTCATTGCTGACCTCTTCGGCCGACGAAGCCTTCACCGAATACGGTTTGCTGGCCGAAAGCGTCGAAGTTCCCGAAGATCGCTCCTGGATCGTCTTCCACATGCGTCCCGAGGCCAAATGGCACGACGGTCAGCCGATCACCGCCGAAGACGTCAAATGGACGTTCGAAACCCTGATCGAAAAGGGCGCGCCGTCGTACCGCTTTTATTACGCCGATGTGGACAAGGTCGACGTGATCGACCCGTTGAGCGTCAAATTCACCTTCAAGACCAAGGAAAATCGTGAACTGCCCTTGATCATCGGGCAAATGGCGGTGCTGCCCAAGCACTATTGGGCGACGCGCGATTTCGAAAAAACCTCGCTGGAGCCGCCGCTGGGTTCCGGCCCCTACAAGCTCACCGCCTTCGACGTCGGACGGTCCGTCACCTACACACGCGTCGAAGACTATTGGGGGCGGAATTTGCCGGTCAACGTCGGACACAACAATTTCAACGAAATCCGCTACGAATATTTCCGCGATGCCAGCGTTTCGGTCGAAGCGTTCAAGGGCGGCGCGATCGATTTTCGCAGCGAAAACACCTCGAAAATCTGGGCCACCTCTTATGACATGCCCGAAGTCGCGAACGGCCTGATTGTCAAGGAAGAGGTCGGCCACGAACGTCCCCAAGGCATGCAGGGCTTCGTGCCCAACACGCGGCGCGCCATTTTCAAAGATGCCCGAGTGCGCCAAGCACTGAGCTACGCGTTCGATTTCGAATGGGCCAACAAGAACCTGTTTTACGGCCAATACACCCGCAGCCGCAGCTTCTTCGACAATTCCGAACTGGCCGCCACCGGCTTGCCCAGCGCGGACGAATTGAAAATTCTCGAACCCTACCGCGGGCTCATCCCCGATGAAGTGTTCACCACCGAATTCCACCCCCCGGCCACTCAAGGCGACGGCCGCATCCGCGACAATCTCAGGCAGGCCGACCGCCTACTCAAGGAAGCGGGCTGGGAGATCAAGGACAAGCAGCGCGTCAACACCGCCACCGGCGAGGTTATGGAATTCGAGGTGCTGTTGATCCAGCCCGAATTCGAACGCGTGGTGCTGCCGTTCGCCAAGAATCTCGAACGCCTCGGCGTCAAGGCCCGGGTGCGCACCATCGACACCGCTCAATACATCGAGCGCATCCGCAGCTTCGATTTCGACATCGTGGTCAGCAGTTGGGGACAATCCATGTCGCCGGGTAACGAACAGCGCGGCTTTTGGGGCACCGCCGCCGCCGACACCCCCGGCAGCCGCAACCTCATCGGCATCAAGGATCCGGTGATCGATGCGTTGATCGACGGGATCATTTCCGCCGGCACCCGCGAAGATCTGGTGACCCGCGTGCATGCCCTGGACCGGGTGCTGCAATGGGGCCACTACGTGGTGCCGCACTGGCACATCCCTTATGATCGCCTGATTTACTGGAACAAGTTCACCCGCCCCGACATCGTGCCGATGCAAGGCACGCAAATCGGCACGTGGTGGTACGACGAGGCCAAGGCCGCGAAGCTGGCCGCCGCGCAAGGCAAGAAGTAAACAGCCGTCATGTTCGCATACATCCTCCGCCGCCTGGCCCTGATCATTCCGACCCTATTTGGGATCATGGTCATCAACTTCGCGGTCATCCAAGCCGCGCCCGGCGGTCCGGTGGAACAGATGATTGCCCAGATCCAAGGCCTCGACGTCGGCGCGACGGCGCGCATCGCCGGGTCCAACGGCGGCGAAGTCGGCAGCGGCAGCGGCGGCGGCGGAAGCAAAACCACATCTCAAGGCGGCGGGCAGAGCAAGTACCGCGGCGCGCAAGGTCTGGACCCGGAATTCATCGCTGAAATCGAAAAAATGTACGGCTTCGACAAGCCCGCGCACGAACGCTTTTGGATGATGATGAAGAACTACGCCACCTTCGATTTCGGCGAAAGCTATTTCCGCGACCGCAAGGTGGTGGATCTGGTGCTCGACAAAATGCCGGTATCGATTTCGCTGGGACTATGGACCACGCTGCTGGTGTATCTGATTTCGATCCCGTTGGGCATCTTGAAAGCGGTCAAGGACGGCTCGCGCTTCGACATCGCGACCTCGTCGGTGGTGATCGTCGGCAACGCCATCCCCAGCTTTCTGTTCGCCATCTTGCTGATCATCTTGTTCGCGGGCGGTCGCTATTTCGATTGGTTTCCGTTGCGCGGACTGACGTCGGACAATTGGTCGGATTTGAGCACGTTCGGTAAAATCACTGACTATTTATGGCACATGGTGTTGCCGGTCGGCGCATTGGTGATCGGCGGGTTCGCCAGCCTGACCATGCTGACCAAGAACTCGTACCTGGAAGAGATCAACAAACAATACGTCATGACCGCGCGCGCCAAGGGCCTGACGGAAAGCCGGGTCATGTACGGGCACGTGTTTCGCAACGCCATGCTGATCGTGATTGCCGGATTTCCCGGCGCGTTCATCGGCATTCTGTTCACCGGGTCGTTGCTGATCGAGGTGATCTTTTCGCTCGACGGGCTGGGCCTGCTGGGCTTTGAGGCCGCCATCAAACGCGATTATCCGGTGATGTTCGCGACGGTTTATTTCTTCACCCTGCTGGGCCTGATCATGAGCTTGATCGGCGACATCATGTATCACGTTGTCGACCCACGCATCGATTTCGAAAAGATGGAGCGCTAACCATGCCGCCCATCGTCCCTCACAGCTCAACGCCCCGGTTCCTCGGCATGACCATTTCGCCCATCAACCGGCGGCGCATCGACAACTTCAAGGCCAACCGTCGCGGCTATTGGTCGCTGTGGATCTTTCTGTTCCTGTTCGTCACCAGCCTGTTCGCCGAATTGATCGCCAACGACCGGCCCATTTTGGTCAGCTATGCGGGCGAGCTGTATGTGCCTATCGTCATGGATTATCCCGAAACCACCTTCGGCGGTTTTTTGGAAACGCCAACCGAATATTCCGATCTGGAAGTCCAAGACATGATCAACGAACAGGGCTGGATCGTGTGGCCGTTGATCCGCTTTTCGTACGATTCGGTCAACTACGCGCTGACCCAACCCGCGCCGAGCCCGCCCGACGCGGTCAACTATCTGGGCACCGACGACCAAGGCCGCGACGTGGCGGCGCGTTTGATCTACGGCTTTCGCATCTCAATCCTGTTCGGCCTAACGCTGACCATCGTCAGTTCCGCCATCGGCATCGCGGCGGGCGCGGTGCAGGGCTATTTCGGCGGGCTGACGGATTTGCTGTTTCAGCGTTTCATCGAAATTTGGTCGGGCCTGCCGATGCTCTATCTGCTGATCATCATGGCGTCGATCATCGAACCGAATTTCTGGTGGCTGCTGGGCTTGATGTTGCTGTTCAGCTGGATGAGTCTGGTCGGCGTGGTGCGCGCCGAATTCTATAAAACCCGCAGCCTCGATTACGTGCGTGCCGCCCGTGCCTTAGGCGTCGACAACATCACCATCATGTTTCGTCACATCCTGCCCAACGCCATGGTCGCGACCATCACGTTTTTGCCGTTCATCACCTCCTCATCGGTGACCATCCTCACCGCGTTGGACTTCATGGGGTTCGGCTTGCCACCGGGCTCGGCGTCGTTGGGCGAGCTGCTGGCCCAAGGTAAAGCCAACCTGCACGCGCCGTGGTTGGGGCTGACGGCGTTTTTCGTCGTTTCGATCATGCTGACGCTGTTGGTGTTCATCGGCGAAGCGGTGCGCGACGCTTTCGATCCGCGAAAGGTGTTCCGCTCATGAGCCGCCTTTTGGATGTCCAAGACCTCTCGGTCACCTTCGGCGATGGCCGCCACGCGGTCCAGGCCGTCAAGGGTGTGTCGTTTCACGTCGAAAAGGGCGAGACCGTGGCCTTGGTCGGCGAAAGCGGATCGGGCAAATCGGTCAGCGCACTGTCGGTCATGCAGCTGTTGCCGTATCCGTTGGCCAAGCACCCCAGCGGATCGGTCAAATTTCGCGGTCAAGAATTGATGGGCGCGCCCAAGGCGGTGATGCGCGGTTTGCGCGGCGAAGACATCTCGATGGTGTTTCAAGAACCGCTCACCAGCCTCAACCCGCTGCACCCCATCGGCCAGCAAATCGCGGAAATCATCACCACCCACCATGCGCGCAGCAAAACCCAAGTGCGCACACGGGTCGAAGAGTTGATGAACTTGGTCGGGCTGGAAGCTCAGATCCCGCGCCTCGGCAATCTGCCCCACGAATTTTCCGGCGGCCAGCAACAACGCATCATGATCGCCATGGCGTTGGCCAACGAACCCGACCTGTTGATCGCCGACGAGCCCACCACCGCCGTCGACGTCACCATTCAGGCGCAGTTGCTCAAACTGCTCTCCGATCTACAGGCCAAGATGGGTTTGGGCATTTTGTTCATCACCCACGATCTCGGCATCGTGCGGCGCATCGCCGACCGCGCCTACGTGATGCAAAACGGCCTACTGGTCGAACACGGCGCGACCCGAGACGTGTTCGAAACCCCCCAGCATCCCTATACCCAGCACCTGCTGGGATCGGAACCCAAAGGCCGCCCCGAACCGGCCGACGCCAACGCGGCGCAAATCATGATCGCCACCGACCTCAAGGTATGGTTTCCGATCAAGCAAGGCTTCATCCGCCGCACCGTCGATCACATCAAAGCGGTCGACGGCGTCACGCTTACGGTCAAGCGCGGCCAGACGCTCGGCATCGTCGGCGAAAGCGGGTCGGGCAAATCGACCTTGGCGCGGGCGTTGCTGCGCTTGGAACGCTCATCCGGGGCGATCACGTTCAAGGACCAAAATCTGCACGGTCTCAGCGGCAAGGCCGTACGGCCGCTGCGCCGCCAGATGCAGATCGTGTTTCAAGACCCGTTCGGCAGCCTCAGCCCGCGCATGTCGGTGGCGCAAATCATCGGCGAGGGGCTGGAAGTCCACGGCTTGGCCAAGACGGTCGCCGAGCGCCGCGCCCTGGTCGCCGACGTGCTTGACGAAGTGGGACTGAGTTCCGACATGATGGACCGCTATCCGCACGAATTTTCCGGAGGCCAGCGCCAGCGCATCTCCATCGCCCGTGCGTTGGTGCTTAAGCCCGAACTGATCGCGTTGGACGAACCGACCAGCGCGCTGGACGTTTCGGTCCAGGCGCAAATCGTCGAACTGCTGCGCGATCTGCAGAAAAAGCACGATCTCGCCTACCTGTTCATCAGTCACGATTTGAAAGTCGTGCGCGCCCTGGCCCACGACGTGATGGTGATGCAAAAAGGCCGCGTGGTCGAACAAGGACCGGCCGACGAGGTGTTCGACAACCCCAAGCAGGCCTACACCCAGGCGCTGATGAACGCGGCCTTCAACATCGAAGCCGACGATAGCGGCGTGGTATCCTTATGAAGATTGTTTTCATCAGCCCCGACGATTTCGCGCCATGGCGCAAACCATTGCGCCTCAATATCCCCGAAGCCGACGTGTTCGCGTGGGGCGTGGACAGCATCGATGAGAACGAAATCGACTACGCATTGGTGTGGAAGCCCGCGCCGGGCTTGTTGGCGCGCTTTCGCAACTTGAAAGGCATCATCAACTTGGGCGCCGGCGTCGATGCATTGCTGCAAGATCACACCCTGCCCCAGGCCGTGCCCTTGGTGCGGCTGGTGGACGAGCGCCTGACCAGCGGCATGGTCGAATACATGGTCCATTGGGTTTTGCATTTTCACCGCGACCTACACGTCTACGCCCGCCAGCAGCGCGCCCGCGTCTGGACCCAGCACGACAACGCCGATACGCAAAAGCGCCGCGTCGGTATTTTGGGCCTCGGCGAATTGGGCCAAGGCTGTGCCCATGCGTTGTTGATGTTGGGGTTTGAAAGCCTCAGCGGTTGGAGCCGCACGCCGAAGGATCTGCCGGGCGTTCGAAGCTTCGCCGGCGAAGACGGCTTGAAGCCGTTTTTACGCCAGTGCGAGATCTTGCTGTGCCTGTTGCCCCACACCGCCGCCACCCAAGGTTTGCTCAACGCCGAAACCTTGGCCGAATTACCCCAGGGCGCGTTCATCGTCAACGCCGGGCGCGGTGGATTGGTGGTCGACGACGATCTGATCGCGGCACTTGAAAGCGGCCATATCGCGGCTGCGGCGCTGGATGTGTTCAACACCGAACCGTTGCCGGACGATCATCCATACTGGGCTATGGATAATGTCTTCGTCACCCCGCACATCGCCAGCCTGACCACGCCGATGTCGTCGAGCGAAATCATCGCCAAAACGATCCGCGCGCTCGAAAACGGCGAAGCACCGGACAATCTGGTGGATTTCGACCAGGGGTATTAGACGGAGGTATTGTCGGGGACTACGAGATAAAACCGTATGAAATCGCCAACAGCAGCGCACCCAAAGCCAAACGATAGATCACGAACGGCGTGAAACTGGCGTGTTTGAGCCACGCCATCATCAACGCAATGGCGACCAGCGCCGAGATAAAGGCGAACGCGACCCCGGCGAGCGCTGCGTCAATCTGCACCGGATCACCGATTTTATAGAGCTCCAGCCCCATCAAGGTGCCCGCGCCGACGATGGCGGGAATCGACAGCAGCATAGAAAACCGTGCGCTGTCGCGCCGTTCCATGCCCAGCAAGCGCGCCGTGGTCATGGTGATGCCACTGCGCGAGGTACCGGGAATCAGCGCCAAGCACTGCGACACGCCGATGATGGCGACGTCAAAAAGTTTGAGGTGTTCCATGCGCCTGAGCGTCACACTGAAACGATCCACCAGCCACAACAAAACACCGAAGCCCAGGGTCGCCCAGCCGATGACCTCGATGGAGCGAATGCCGCCGGGAACGTATTTTTTCATCAACAATCCCGCCGCGATCACCGGCAAGGTGCCAAGCACCAGATAAAAAGCCAGCTTTACGCCATCGTTCATGCCTTTGCCTTGCACAAACCGCCACAGTCCACCGAGCATGGCGGCGATATCGCGCCACAGGTACGCCATCACCGCCCCCAAGGTGCCGACATGCACGGCGACGTCGAGGATCAAACCCTGGTCCGGCCAACCGGCGAGCCACGGCACCAAAACCAAATGACCGCTGGAGCTGATGGGGAGAAATTCGGTCACGCCCTGAACGAGCGCCAAAATGACAATATGCAGGATAGGCACGGCAGGTATCAGCCTTTTTTCGATGAGCTGGCGCGACTGTACCCCACCCGTCGCACGGCGCAAAGACCTGAATCCGCACCGCTTTTTTGTTGCACGACATATTGCGCCGCAGCACCGGAAAAGTCCCGCTTCGAGACAGTCTCGAATCAAGCCGGACCATTATCCTTTGAGTGTTTCAAAGTGTTTCAAAAAATATTGCGTTGGGGTTCCCTTTTGCTGTGAGTTCTAGTAATGTCGCGCCTCCAAAGTTTCACACACTATGCACATTGGCGTTGGCCGCGCCGGGGAACACCGGCGGCGGACGCGACACTAACGCCTTGAAACATAAAGCTTTTTACAAGCCGCGGATGTGCGGCTGGCCAAGACTGGAAGCGACCATGAAAGCAAGCGGACTGCCCGAAAAGCAGGGCCTTTACGACCCCAGCAACGAGCATGACAACTGTGGCGTTGGATTCATTTGCAACATTAAGAACCAAAAGAGCCACGAGATCGTCCGTCAGGGTTTGCAGATTCTGGTGAACCTGGACCACCGTGGCGCCGTGGGCGCGGACCCGCTGGCTGGCGACGGCGCGGGCATCATCATGCAGATTCCGCACGATATGCTGAGCGAAGAGTGCGCCAAGCTGGGTTTTGAGCTGCCCGCCGTGGGCGAATACGCCGTGGGTCAGGTGTTCCTGCCCCAAGACGAAGCCATGCGCGCCGCGTGTGTCAAAGCGTTCGAAACCGTCACCGCCGCCGAAGGCCAGGAGCTGCTCGGCTGGCGCGACGTGCCGGTGGACAATTCGTGCCTGGGCGAAAGCGTCAAGGCCGACGAACCCGTGACGCGCCAGATCTTTATCAAGAAGGGAGCGGGCACCCCCGATCAAGCGGCGTTCGAACGCAAACTGTTCGTGATCCGCAAACAGGCCCATCACGCCATTTGGGACGAAGCGGGCGACCGCGCCGGGTTCTACACGCCGTCGCTGTCGACGCACACCATCGTTTATAAAGGCATGGTGCTGTCGGGCAACTTGGCGAACTACTTCCTCGACCTCAAGGACGAGCGCACAACCTCGGCGTTGGCGTTGGTGCATCAACGCTTCTCGACCAACACCTTCCCCAGCTGGGAACTGGCGCAGCCGTTCCGCTATTTGTGCCACAACGGTGAAATCAACACCGTACGCGGCAACATCAACTGGATGGCGGCGCGCAAGGCGACCATGAGCTCCGCCGTGCTGGGCGACGACCTGGATAAGCTGTGGCCGCTGATTGGCGACGGCGCATCCGATTCCGCGACGTTCGACAACGCGCTGGAACTGTTGGTCGCGGGCGGCTATTCGCTGGCCCATGCGATGATGATGATGATTCCGGAAGCCTGGGATTCCAACCCGCTGATGGATGACGACCGCCGCGCATTCTACGAATATCACGCCGCCTTGATGGAACCGTGGGACGGCCCCGCTGCGGTGTGCTTCACCGACGGCCGCCAGATCGGCGCGACGCTGGACCGCAACGGTTTGCGTCCGGCGCGTTACGTCGTCACCGATGACGATTTCGTCATCATGGGCTCGGAAGTCGGCGTGCTGCCGATCCCCGAAAGCAAGATCGTCAAAAAGTGGCGCCTGCAGCCGGGTAAGATGTTCCTGATCGACCTGGAACAGGGCCGCATCATCGACGACGAAGAAATCAAATCCGATTTGGCCAAAGCCAAGCCCTATCAGGACTGGCTCGACCAGACCCAGATTCACGTCGAAGACCTGCCTCAAGAGCACCCGGCCATGGCGCCCGATCACGACACCATGCTCGATGCTCAGCAGGCGTTCGGCTATACCCAGGAAGATCTCAAGCACTTCATCAAACCGATGGCGCTGACGGGCCAAGACCCGATCGGTTCCATGGGCCGCGACACGCCGTTGGCGGTGCTCTCGGATCGTCCGAAGATGCTCTACGATTATTTCGCCCAGAACTTCGCCCAGGTCACCAACCCGCCGATCGATCCGATCCGCGAAGAATTGGTGATGAGCCTGGTGAGCCTGATCGGTCCGCGCCCGAACCTGTTGGCGCCGGACGACGCCGGCACGCGCAAGCGCCTGGAAGTGCGCCAGCCGATCCTGTCGAACCTGGATCTGGAAAAAATCCGCCACATCGAAAACCATGTGGACCGCGCCTTCAACGCCTACACCCTGGACATGGTCTATCCCGCCGACCAGGGCGCTGCGGGCATGGAAGCGGCGCTGGAAAATCTCTTCGCCAAGGCCGAAGAGGTCGTGCGCGGCGGCTACAACATCATCATCCTGTCGGATCGCGGCGTCGACGTCGATCATATCGCGATTCCGGCCTTGCTGGCGACCGCAGGCGTGCATCATCACCTGATCCGCACCGGATTGCGCACCTCGGCGGGCTTGGTCGTGGAAACCGGCGAAGCGCGGCGCGTGCACGATTTCTGCCTGCTGGCGGGTTACGGCGCGGAAGCCATCAACCCCTATCTGGCGTTCGACACCATCACCGATATTGCCGATGAGCTGCCCGACGACCTGAGCGTCGACGAAGCGCACTACCGCTACATCAAGGCGGTTGCCAAGGGCATGCTCAAGGTCTTCTCGAAAATGGGCATCTCGACGTTCCAGTCCTATTGCGGCGCGCAGATTTTCGACGCCGTCGGCCTGAACGAAAGCTTTATCGAGCGCTTCTTCACCAAGACCGCGACCAAGGTCGGCGGCATCGGTTTGGACGAAGTGGCCGAGGAAACGGTGCGTCGTCACCGCGAAGCGTTCGGCGACAGCCCGCTGTACACCAAGCACTTGGATGTCGGCGGCGAACTGGCGTGGCGTCATCGTGGCGAAACCCACTGCTGGTCGCCCGAAACCATTCAATTGCTGCAGCATGCCGTACGCAAGGGCGATCGCGATACTTATCGCAAGTTCGAAAGCGTCATGAACAATCACGACGTCAAGTTCAAGAACTTGCGCGGCCTGTTCAAGCTTAAGGGCACAGGCAAGCCGGTGCCGTTGGACGAGGTCGAGCCGATCGACGCCATCTGTAAGCGTTTCGCTACCGGCGCGATGTCGTTCGGTTCGATTTCCTGGGAAGCGCACACCACGCTGGCGATCGCCATGAACCGTTTGGGCGGCAAGTCCAACACCGGCGAAGGCGGCGAGGAAGCGGTGCGCTACGCGCCGTTGGAAAACGGCGACAGCATGCGCTCGGCCATCAAGCAGGTGGCCTCGGGCCGCTTCGGCGTGACCACCGAATACCTGGTCAACGCCGACGACATCCAGATCAAGATGGCCCAGGGCGCCAAGCCCGGCGAAGGCGGTCAGCTGCCCGGTCACAAGGTCAACGAATGGATCGCGCGGGTGCGTCACTCGACGCCGGGCGTCGGCCTGATTTCACCGCCGCCGCACCACGATATCTATTCGATCGAGGATTTGGCGCAGCTGATTCACGATCTGAAAAACGTCAACCCCAAGGCCCGTATCTCGGTCAAGCTGGTATCCGAAATCGGCGTCGGCACGGTCGCTGCGGGTGTGTCCAAGGCGCATGCCGACCACGTCACCATTTCCGGCTTCGACGGCGGCACCGGCGCGAGTCCGCTGACGTCGACGCAGCACGCGGGCGGTCCGTGGGAAACGGGTCTTGCCGAAACGCACCAGACCTTGGTGATGAACAAGCTGCGCGGCCGTATCTCGGTGCAGGTCGACGGCGGTTTGCGCACGGCGCGCGACGTCGTTGTCGGCGCTTTGTTGGGTGCGGACGAATTTGGTTTCGCCACCGGCGCGTTGATCGCGGCGGGCTGCTTGATGATGCGCAAGTGTCACCTCAACACCTGTCCGGTGGGCATCGCGACGCAGAACGAAAACCTGCGCAAGCTGTTCCCCGGTCAACCGGCACACGTGGTCAACTACTTCACCTTCATGGCCGAAGAAGTCCGCGTGTTGATGGCCGAACTTGGCTTCCGCACCATCAATGAAATGATCGGGCGTTCCGACTTGATCGAAATGAACGAAGCCATCGATCACTGGAAGACCCAGGGTCTCGACTTCTCCGGCATTTTGCACAAGCCCGAAGCGGGCGAAGGCGTCGCCATCCACCATTGCGAGACCCAGGATCACGGTCTCGACAAGGCGCTCGACAACGGTTTTATCGCCCAGGCGCGCGACGCCATCGACGGCGGCAAACCTGTGCGCATCGAAGCCAAGCTGATCAACGTCAACCGCACCGTCGGCGCAATGCTGTCGGGCGAAGTGGCGATGAAACACGGCAAGGCCGGCTTGCCCGACGACACCATCGTCATCGATGCCCACGGCACTGCGGGTCAATCGCTCGGCGCATGGTTGGCCAAGGGCGTGTCCATCGATCTGAAGGGCGATGCCAACGATTACGTCGGCAAGGGTCTGGCTGGCGGACGCATCGTCATCCGGCCGTCCGACGACAGCCCGATCACGCCCCACGACAACATCATCGCCGGCAACACGTGCCTGTATGGTGCAACGTCGGGCGAGGCGTTCTTCCAGGGCGTCGCCGGCGAACGCTTCGCGGTGCGCAACTCCGGCGCGACGACAGTCGTCGAAGGCGTCGGCGACCACGGTTGCGAATACATGACCGGCGGCATCGTCGTGGTTCTGGGCCAGACCGGGCGCAATTTCGCGGCCGGCATGTCGGGCGGCATCGCTTACGTGCTGGACGAAGCAGGCGATTTCGAAACCCGATGCAACCTGGCGCAGGTCGATCTGGAACCCATCGAAGCCGAAGAACGCTTGATGGAAGCCGAAGCCCAAGGCGGCGATCTGGAAACGCATGGCCGCGTCGACATCGAACACGATATGACGCGCTATGACGCACACCGTTTGAAGATGCTGATCGAAAAGCATCATCACTACACCGCCAGCCCGCGCGCCAAGGACATCTTGAACAACTGGGACGCCTACCTGCCCAAGTTCGTCAAGGTGATGCCGGTGGAATACCGCCGCGCGCTGTTGGAAATGCAAGCGAAGAACCGCGCCGCAGAGCATGACGGCGTCAACACTTCGGTGGGGAACTAAGACTATGGGTAAGCCAACCGGATTTCTTGAAATCGATCGCCACGACCGCGCCTACGGCCCGGTCAAGGAACGCCTCGAGCATTACAAAGAGTTCATCATTCCGCTGAAGGAAACCGAACTCAAGGCCCAAGGCGCGCGCTGCATGGATTGCGGCATTCCGTTCTGCCATCAGGGCTGCCCGGTGATGAACATCATTCCCGAGTGGAACGACCTGACGTACCGCGGCGATCTCAAGTCGGCGCTGGACGTGTTGCACTCGACCAACAACTTCCCGGAATTCACTGGCCGCATCTGCCCGGCGCCGTGCGAAGCGTCGTGCACGCTGAACCTCGACGACAAGCCCGTCACCATCAAGACCATCGAATGTTCGATCGTCGACAAGGGCTGGGCCAAAGGCTGGATCCGACCCGTGATCGCCAAGCACCACACCGACAAAAAAGTCGCCGTGGTCGGCGCCGGCCCGGCGGGCATGGCATGTGCGCAACAATTGGCGCGTGCCGGTCACAAGGTGACGTTGTTTGAAAAGAACGCCCATGCGGGCGGTCTGCTGCGTTACGGCATTCCCGACTTCAAGCTCGAAAAATCCATCATCGACCGCCGTCTCGGCCAAATGAAGACCGAAGGCGTCGACTTCCGCCCCAACACTGCGGTCGGCGTGGACGTTTCGGCGAAAGCGCTGATGGACGAATACGACGCCATCGTGCTCAGCGGCGGCTCGGAAAAACCGCGCGACTTGCAGGTGCCGGGACGCGAGTTGAACGGCGTGCATTTCGCCATGGAATTCCTCACCCAGCAGAACCGCCGCAACGCCGGCGAGCCGCTGAAAGTCGACGACATTCTGGCGACCGGCAAGAACGTGCTGGTGATCGGCGGCGGCGATACGGGTTCCGACTGCGTCGGCACCTCGGCGCGCCAAGGCGCGAACTCGATCACGCAGATCGAAATCATGCCCAAGCCGCCCGAGAAGGAAGACAAGCTCACCACCTGGCCCGAATGGCCGCAAAAGCTGCGCACCTCGACCAGCCACGAAGAAGGCTGCGAGCGCGACTGGAACGTTCTGACCAAGGAATTCATCGGCGACGCGGACGGCAACCTCAAGGCCGCCAAATGCGTGCGCGTCGAATGGAAAAACGGCGCGCCGGCCGAAATCGCCGGTTCGGAATTCGAAATCCCCTGCGAACGCGCGTTCCTGGCCATGGGCTTCGTCCATCCGGTCCACGAGGGCATGATCGAAGAGTTGGGCGTCGAAAAAGATCCACGCGGCAATGTCGGTGCCAACACCGACGACTACAAGACCTCCATCGACAAGGTCTTCGCCGCCGGCGACATGCGCCGCGGCCAATCCTTGGTGGTGTGGGCGATCCGCGAAGGCCGCCAAGCGGCACGCGCGGTGGACGAATTCCTCATGGGTTCGACCGAACTGCCGCGCTAAAAGCTAGACAAAGTGTAAAAAAATAAAAGACCGTCCTTAACAGGGCGGTCTTTTATTACGTCACCTACGCGAGCGGAAACATTCCGTGAACACAGAGAAGTTCTTTGGGATTTCTCGAATCTTTGGTATTTATAGATTCGCTGATGGGGATGGAGGTCCATACTCCACCCCGCGCCAGTCCATATGGCGTTTCAGCTTTGCAAAAAGAGCTCGGTGACAGAAAGTCGCCGAGTTTTTTTGTGGAATTTCTAAACCACAAAGCGCGGTGTTTTTCGCGTTGGTACAAACGTACGCAATTTGCGTACGTTTTGACAAGTTCATAATTACGTTTTTCGTAATTTTAAAACGCTAATATCTAGGCCCGACGCGCTGATTATAAATCCGATGCTTAAGCAAGGACGTATTATCCCGATTGATTTCAATGTCGCGTAAAAACTCTCTACAGTTTCCAAAATCAAATTTATTGCATAGAAAAACAAATAGGCCGTTCTTCACAGGACGGCTCTTTGTGCGTCTAAAGAACGTGCGCTGAGTTTTCAGCTGCGTTCACAAAAATGCATGGATGGGGGAGTTCACCATGTCCGAACAAAACAAAGTGCTCATCGGCGAAAATACCCGAGAGCAGATTGCCTACAAATTGCTGGACCGCATTTTCGTCGCCGAGTCCAAACCCTTGAAAGGCGCCAGCCGCGAAGAGATTTTGCGCACCTATATCCAGTGCTACAGCGCCGTGGGCGGCACCTATATCGATTATGAAGACACCGCATAAGCCCCTTTTCATCGCATCGGCACAGGCCTATAACTCTGCAAAACCACCACGTTCAGAGCGGGTCCAAAGATGATCTCCTACACCCTGATTTGCGACAAAGACCATGAGTTCGCCGAACACTTCGACGGCTACGACGATCTCCAGGCTCAGCTGAAGGCAAAAACCCTGAAATGCCCGACCTGCGGTTCGACAAACTTGGTCAAGGGTCTCAGCGCACCCAATGTCGGCGGCCAAGCCGCGCCTCAAATGCCCACCTGCCCCGCTGCCGCCGGTTGCGGTAACGGCGGGTGCGCGATGAAGGGCTGAGCGGCGTTTTCAAACCGAGCACCGAGCCGAACGCAGCCACGGCGGGGCGGCCAGGAGCGCCCGGCCATGCCGGTCAACGCCGCCGCTTCACCGCCGGTTGATTGTGTTCATCGACAGCCCTGTCGGACGCCCCATCCACCCCACTGCCGTTCGCGGCTGTTTCAACACGCAGCTTGAACGCAGCTTTTCGTAGCGCCAGAAACAAGAAAATATCGAATGCCAAGACCAAAGCGAACCCACCCCACACCCATGGATAATCCTCAAAAACTTCCGGCGAGACGAACATCAAAAGCGGAATAATCACGAGGGTCGACAACGCCGCTTTAAGGGGGAGCAAGACATAGTTGGGTATCCCCATAACCCGCCGATTCAAATTATCGGCGTCCTGTTGCTCGGCCATACATCCCTCCATCCTATAGAAGACCTGATGAAGCTTAACAACCTTTCCGAGAATGTCCAAGGGGTGGAAAATGCCCTCAAAAAGACGATCCAGGTTCCGACAGAAAGGCTTTTTCTTCCGGCGTGCTGAGGCGGCCAAGCACCCCATTGCGGTGAGGGAAGCGTCCAAACCGGGCGATGATGACGTGGTGCTTTTGAGCCCATTCGAGGTCCTCGCCGCCGAGCGCGCTGAATAGCTCCAGCGCCCGTTCCTGATCGGCCAGGTTTTCACTGTGTTCAAATGGCAGATAGAGAAACTTGCGCATCACCGGGATCACTTCGCGGTCGAATCCCTTCTCGATGGCCTGTTTGGCGATGTGCAAGGCATGGGCGTCGTTTTCAAAGGCGCGCGCCACGTCGCGGTATACATTGCGCGGAAACTGATCGAGCACCACCACCAACGCCACCGCGCCTTCGGGGCTTTCGGCCATCATATCCAACTGCCCCAGTGCGGCAGCGTCGATCACGCGGGCGAAACGCGTGCGGATTTTCGCGTCGAAAGCCGGATCCTTGGTGAACCACGCGGCGCGATTTTGCCCATAGGCTTCGGAATCGGACTCGCCAAACCAAAACGTTAAAATCGCGTCGATGACGTTGGACATGACCTTGGTCGACATAAGCGGCATCCTCACCTAACATCCTGACGTCCCATATATGGGGACGGTCGACATCGGAATCTAGCGCTGTGCTTCCACCCCACCATACGCATGCCTGATATGTGTTTGGCGCATGCTTATCGTGAAAAAAGCTGCAAAGCATTGGCGCATGGGCGTAATATTCGCCACCGCTCAGCCGTAAAGGATTTTCGCCTTGGAGTTCGAACGCGTGAACCTGTTCGAGACCTTCCGACCTGTCATGTTCATCAACGGCTTGCTGCTGATGGTTCTGGCCATCAGCATGTCGCCGTCGCTGATCGCCGACCTGATCGCCAACAACCCCGACTGGCAGGTGTTCGCCGCCAGCGCGTTGGTAACGTTGATGACGGGCATGTTTTTGGTCTTTTCCCAAGGTGGTGCCGAGCTGGAACTCAACATCAAGCAAGCGTTCATGCTGACCACCACCGGGTGGATCTTGATGGCGGCGTTCGCAGCGCTGCCGTTGCGCTTTTCCAATCTCGACATCGGCGTCACGGATGCGTTTTTCGAGGCCATGTCCGGCCTGACCACAACCGGGTCGACGGTTCTGGCTGGCCTGGATTCCATGCCGCCGGGGATTCTTTTGTGGCGCAGCATTTTGCAGTGGATTGGCGGCATCGGCATCATTGTGATGGCGATCGCTATTTTGCCGTTTTTGCGATCAGGCGGCATGCAGCTTTTTCGCACCGAATCGTCGGACATGTCCGAACGTGTGGTGCCGCGCATCAAACGCATGACCGGCGGGCTGGTCCTGACCTATGCGCTGTTGACGGTTTCGTGCGCAGGGGCGCTGTGGTGGGCGGGCATGAGCCCGCTGGACGCCATCATTCACGCCATGACCACGCTGTCGACCGGCGGTTTTTCCAGCCATGATGCGTCCATCGCCTATTTCGACAGCGCGTTGATCGAATACATCATCTTGGCATTCATGATTTCGGGCTCGATCCCGTTCATCGTCTATCTGAAATTCATGCACGGCGATGCCAGGGCCTTTGCCCGCGATCCGCAAATTCGCGGATTGCTGAGCATTCTCGCCACCATGACCTTGATGCTGACCGTGTGGCTGGTGTTCAAGGACGGTTTCCCCGTGCTCGACGCTTTGCGGCTGTCGTCGTTCAACATCGTTTCGGTGATTTCGACCACCGGGTTCGCCTCGACCGATTACACCTTGTGGGGGCCGTTGCCGCTGGGCGCGTTCTTCCTGATGACGTTCATCGGCGGGTGCACCGGATCGACCAGCGGCGGCATCAAGATTTTGCGCTTTCAGGTCTTGCGCATGGTGTTTTCCAATTATGTCTGGCGATTGATTTACCCCCACGGCGTGCGCGCGAACAGCTTTGGCGACAGCCCTATCACCACCGATGTCGCGGTGGGCGTTTTGGTGTTCACGCTGACGTTCGTGGTTTTGACCGGGCTGGTGGGATTGGTGCTGACCAGTCTGGGGCTGGATCTCGACACCGCCATGAGCGGCGCGGCCACCGCCGTCGCCAACGTCGGCCCCGGTCTCGGCAGCATCATCGGTCCGACCGGCAACTTCGAACCCCTGCCCGACACCGCCAAATGGGTGCTGGCGTTTTCCATGCTGCTGGGGCGATTGGAATTTTTCACCGTGCTGGTGTTGTTCACGCCCGGTTATTGGCGCAGTTAAAGCCTACTTTGAAACCCGGTTGCGCCCGGCGTCCTTGGCCCGGTACAAAGCCTCATCGGCGCTTTTCAGCGCGTCCTGCGGCGTTTGACCGTCCGTGCGCGCTGCCGCGCCGATGGAAATGGTGACGCTGACGATGTCTTTGGCAGCAGCGCTTTTACGCGGCGGGGATTTCGTTTTCAAATCGCTCGGCTTGTGTTTGGGGCGATCTTCGGCGCGCAGCTTAAAGGATGCTGCGGCAATGGATTTGCGCAGTTTGTCGAGATGGGGGATCGCATCTTCCAGCTCTTTGCGGGCGAACAGCACGGTGAACTCTTCCCCCCCGTAGCGAAAGGCGCGCCCGCCGCCGCTGACCCGCATCATCTGGGCCGCAACCATTTTCAGCACCTGATCGCCGACATCGTGGCCATAGGTGTCGTTGAATTTCTTGAAATGATCGACATCCAACATCGCCACCGTATACGTGCCGCTGAGCGCCGTTAGATCGTGCATCAGCGCGCGCCGTCCGGGCAGGCCCGTCAGCTCGTCGATGAAGGCCAGCCGATAGCTTTCCTGTGCCACCGCCGCCAGCAACACGATCCCTGCCAAGATGAACAACATCGACGACACCGCACCGTTGGCCGCCGCGTGAAGCGCGAGCGCACTGACCGCCACCGCACCGAACAGACCGCCATCGAGCACCCCGCCTTTGAGCACCGCCCGTCCCAGCAGCCCGACGCTTACGGCAGCGAACAGAAACAGAGCCGGCTGGGGCAACAGCGACCAATAATCGAGATCCTTGTCGAACACCCTGACATGCAGCAGATCGTCGGCGAAGGCCCGCGCACTTTCACCCGCATCCCACACCACAACCAGCGCCGCAACCTGAAGGCCGACAAACAGCACCCGGCTGAGCACACCCAGCGACAGCAGCCCGCGATCGGCTTTCACCGCGATCAGCGCAGCATTGATGGGAAACAGCACCGCCACGGCGGCGTAGATGATCGTCAGTTCCGGTTCGCGATCGTAAATTGGCGTGCCCGCGACAAAGGCCTGCACCACCCAATGCGCGCCCGCGATCAAGGCCGCCATCAACACCACGCGGGGGCACTTGAACCAGCCGCCGGCGATCGCAGCAAACAACGCCAGCAAATACGGCGCAAGCACGACCACGGCGCTCAACGACCACGGCACGCGGGGTTGCAACGTCATGACGATCAATCCCGCGCCGAACATCAAGGCCGGGAACACCAGGATCAACAAGGCGTTTCGCAAAGTCATGATTTGGTGGTAAACCCAAACGCTCAAGATACGGTTAAAAACGGGGACGACGACATGAACATCTGGATTTTTCTGGCCGGACTGAACGCGGCCCTGGCTGTCGGTGCAGGCGCTTATGGGTGGCATGCGCTCGGCGATACGCCTGAGATCCGCGACATTTTCATGATGGGCTCGCAGTATCAGATGTGGCATGCGTTGGGCATGATGGGCGTGGGGTTGATGACCTATCGCACCCCGGCAAGGGCCCTGCATGTCGCAGGTGCGTGCTTGCAAACCGGCATCGTGCTGTTTTCCGGCACGCTCTACAGCTTCGGCGGTTTGTCTATGGTGCCGGTCGAAGGCGCTGCGCCGTTCGGCGGCGGGTTGTTGATGCTCGGCTGGCTGATTCTCGCCGTCGTTGGTGGGCGCAAGTTACGGGCGGCGTGAACGCTTTCGTTCTTTGTTGATTAACCTCTTTCGCAGTATCTTTCAGGGATGAACGCGATCGACCAGCAACTGAGCTTGTATCGACGGGCGCGCCTGCGCACGGCGGAGCTCCTGTTCACCACCAACAAAGATGACCAACTTTCCCGCTTTGTCGACATCGGGCTGATCGTTTTGATCACGCTCAACATTCTCGCCGTGGTTCTGGAATCGGTCAAAAGCGTTCATCAAAATGCCGGTGAGTTCTTTTATGCGTTCGAAGTCTTCTCGGTCACGGTCTTCAGCCTTGAATACATCGCACGCGTTTGGTCGGTGATCGACAACCCGTGGCAGCCCGATCTCACCCATCCCATTTCCGGGCGTATCAAATACATGTTCACCTGGATGGCGCTGATTGACTTGCTGGCCATTGCGCCATTTTATCTGAGCTTCTTCGCCGCCGACGATCTGCGCGTGCTGCGTGCGTTGCGCTTACTGCGGATATTCAAGCTAACGCGTTATTCCAGCGCCATGACACTGCTGTTTCAGGTCTTTCGCGAAGAATCGCGCACCATCGGTGCGGCGATGTTCGTTTCCATGTTGTTGGTGTTCGTCGCCTCGACCCTGGCTTTCGTGGTCGAAAACGAGGCTCAGCCCGATAAATTCTCGTCCATTCCCGCAGCCATGTATTGGGCGGTGATCACCATGACCACGGTGGGCTTTGGCGATATCGTACCGATCACCCCATGGGGCAAAGTTCTGGGCGCGTTTATCGGTATCGTCGGCTTGGCCATGGTCGCCCTACCCGCAGGTATCTTGGCGTCGGGCTTTGACAACGCCCTGCACCGCCGGCGCACCATGTTGCAAGAGCGCGTCCAAGACGCCATGAAAGACGGTGTGATTTCACCGCAAGAAGAACAAGAGCTTGAAAAACTAATCCGCCATCTCAACCTCAACACGGTTGACGCCAACGCCATCATTTACGCGGTCAAACACCAGCAAGCCCAAGAAAAGAACGACTGCTGTCCCCATTGTGGCAAACCGCTGCACCAACCGCCCGATCCAAACGTATCCACATAGCGGTGAGAAAAAAATATCCCTCAGTCCCTAGCCAATAGCTGACTATATTGGCTACACTCTATTTTGGCGTATGCATATCGCGCCGATACTCCTTCATCATTTAGACCGCACCGTAACAAAGGACCGTCTCGTCATGTCCCTCGATCGCGACCAATCACCGACCAACGTGATCAACCACCTGTCGCGTTTGGTCACCCAGGCTCTACACGAACAATTGAAGGCCCATGGCGTGGCGCCCGGCCAATTTCCGGTGTTGCTGTGCTTGTGGGAACAAGACGGCCTGACCCAGCGTGAGCTTTATGAACGGGTCAAAATTGAACAGGCGACCATGTCCAACACCCTCAAACGCATGGAACGCGACTGTTTGATCTACCGCGAACCGGACCCGGCGGACCGCCGCGCCATGCGCATTCACCTGACCGGCATGGCCAAAAAGCTCGAAGACAAGCTCACCAAGGGGGCCAAAACCGTCAACAAGTCGATCTTCGACGGCATCAAGAAAAAAGATCGCAAGCATCTGATGGACTTGCTCGGCCACATGATCGAGAATTTGGAAAATACCACGGCTAAATAGGCTGACGTGGTCCCAACATGCAAAAACCGCCGCCCAAGGGTCTCTCGGGCGGCGGTTTGCGTTTGCACGAGTGATGCCGTTTACTTGGGCAACGTCCATACCTCTGGTGCATCGGCAAGGCGTTTGATCTGCGCTTGCCGCTGACGCTCCATCTCTGTGGGCAGTTTGTCGCCAAAGCGACCAAACAGTTCGGCCTGGTCTTCGGCGTCAGCCATCGCACCGGCACGGTCGACTTCCATCAGGTGTTCAAACGTATCCTGGGCGTAGTCGAGGCCATTCCAACTGACATCGCCAAAGGTCGGCATGTGGCCAATGGGGCTCTCGACTGCATTCGCCTTGCCGCCAACCCGTTCGACGATCCACTTGAGAACGCGCATGTTTTGACCGAATCCAGGCCACATGAACTTGCCGTTTTTATCCTTGCGAAACCAATTGACGCGGAAAATCGCCGGCGGGTTTTCCAACTTGGCGCCGAAATCCAGCCAGTGTTGCCAATAATCGCCCATGTTGTAGCCGCAAAACGGCAACATTGCGAACGGATCGCGGCGGATCGCCGCCTGGCCGACCGCCGCGGCGGTAGCTTCCGAACCCATGGTCGCCGCCATATAAACGCCGTGGTTCCAATCGAACGCCTGATAGGCCAGCGGGAAGGTCTTGGACAACCTGCCACCGAAGATAAAGGCCGAGATCGGCACCCCTTTGGGATCTTCCCAGCTGGGATCAATCGATGGACATTGCGAAGCCGGTGCGGTGAAGCGGGCGTTGGGATGCGCGGCGGGATGGCTCATGCCAGGGGTCCAGTCGTTGCCTTTCCAATCGACGGCATGGGCGGGGGGCTCGGACATGTCTTCCCACCACACATCGCCGTCGTCGGTCAGCGCCACGTTGGTATAGATACAGTCCTTGTCCAACGTCTTCATCGCCGAAGGGTTGGATTTGGTGGACGTGCCCGGCGCGACGCCGAAATAGCCGAATTCGGGATTGATGGCGTAAAGACGCCCATCCGCCCCCGGCTTAATCCACGCGATGTCGTCGCCGACCGTCCACACCTTCCAGCCTTCGAAGCCTTCCGGCGGGATCAGCATGGCCAGGTTGGTCTTGCCGCACGCCGACGGGAATGCCGCCGCGACATAGGTTTTTTCGCCCTCGGGGCTCTCCAGGCCGACAATCAACATGTGTTCGGCCAGCCAGCCTTCGTCACGTGCCATTGCGGACGCGATGCGCAACGCAAAACATTTCTTGCCCAGCAGTGCATTGCCGCCGTAGCCCGAACCGAACGACCAGATTTCACGGGTTTCGGGATAATGCACGATGTATTTTTCATCGTTGCACGGCCAGATGTCGTCTTTTTCACCTTCTGCCAAAGGTGCGCCGACAGAGTGCACGCACGGAACAAATTCGCCATCCGCGCCCAAAACATCAAGCACCGGCGCGCCCATGCGCGTCATGATGCGCATGTTCGCCACGGCGTAGGCGCTGTCGGTCAGCTGCACGCCGATGTGCGCGATGGGCGAGCCCAGCGGCCCCATGGAAAACGGCACGACATAAAGTGTGCGGCCCTGCATGCAGCCGTCGAACAGGCCGCTCAAGGTCGCGCGCATTTCAGCCGGATCCATCCAGTTGTTGGTCGGGCCTGCGTCTTCTTCGCGCGTGGAACATATGAACGTGCGATCCTCGACACGCGCCACGTCGGACGGATTGGATCTCGCGAGATAGCTGCCGGGACGTTTTTGATCGTCCAGCTTGATCATTGTTCCCGCTGCGACCATTTCGGCACACAGGCGATCGAATTCTTCCTGAGAGCCATCGCACCAATGAATGGCCGCAGGTTTGGTGAGCGCCGCGATCTCGTCGATCCAGGCGATCAGTTTCGTGTGTGCTGTTGGCGTCTGCGCGCTGTTGAGCATTTCTAAATTAACCTCCGAACGAAAAACAGATACCTCCCCAGGGCCGAATAGGTTAGCGGGTGCAGCGTTCCCGTCAAAAGGTTTTGTGCACTTGCGAAAAGGCCTTGAAACACAACGATTTGCGGCGGCCCGTTGGGCTTGTCCACAGGCACCGTGACACGAAAACGAAAAAAACCACCCCAATGGGGTGGCGAAACCTGTGATTCGCGGGTGGGTTTTCGTTCGATCCCAAAGACCGAGCCGGGCTATTGAATGCTCGGCTTTTGACTTTTACCTGCGGGCGTGGGATCGGCCTTGACCACTCGCACGCGGTAGCGCGACGGGATGGAGCGGTCCAGCTCTTCGAATTGATCCGCCAGCAAGGCGATGCGCTCGCGAATATCGGACAATTCCTTGGTGTGATCGTTGAGACGCTTGTCGAAAAGCACCTGCACTTCGGTATGGCCCTTTGAAATCTTGGTGGTTTTGCCCAACGCTTTGTCCAAATCGCGAATTTCTTCGCGCAAGGACGAAAGGTGTGCACGCAAGAACTTTTCGTTTTGGCCTTCGACCTTCTTAACGATGTCACTGGTCAACCACAACGCCACCAGCGCGATGGCGAAGGCAAGCACGGCAAGAATGGTGGCAAGGGCCATGATAAAAAGCCAATCGAAAATCAATAAAGTTAGGCGAAACTCTTCTGCTCGATACAACTCGAAGCATCGCTCTCAATTGAAGCAAAAAAGCGCCCCGAGGTGTAGAGAGAAATGGTATTAGGCTCGAGTTTTTTTGACCAATGATCGAAAACGCGCCTGCCAACCACGCACATCGCGGGCCGGTGAAGAAAAGTCGATGCGCGTTTGAACGCCTTTTCCCCCCACCACAATCAATCCGTCGGCATCAAGGCCCAAGACCGTCTGCCCACGTCCCGAACGCCCGGTATGATGGGCAAAAACAGCCTGCAAATCGTTGCGTTTTGCGCCGTTCAGCGCCGCAACGATGCGCGCTTGAGCATCCGCCAAGCCATCGGCCGCGCAGAGATATTCGCCACTTTTGGCCCATTTGGCACGGCCGAACCCACCAACGTAGTGAACTTTTTCGATGTGCAGACGCCACAACGAGAAATCGCCGAACCCAGCGTACAGCGAGGCTCCGGGATGGCGCGTCAGGTAGAGAGCGCGCGCCGCATCCGATTCGACACCGACAAGCTGCTCGACCCGCCCCACCAAGGTGCAGCGCGCGCCTTCGAGGGGATTTGCGGTGGTTGTCGGAGCTTCCAGCAACAATGCCGCGCGCGGATCGGCAAGCAAATCCTGGGTGTGGGCGGCCAGCGTCGAAAATAAAAACAATGGTGCGCCGCTCAAATCCGTCGCCACGCCGACCTTGGAAACATAGGGCTGCGCCCCGAAACCGTGCTTAGCGTCCGGCCGGGCGGCGCGGCGATTGGTCGCCAACGCGCCTTTCAGCGCCCCACGCGCAATCAGACGGGCCAGACGGGCGGTTTCGGCGGACGCGCTGCTCACGAGGCCTCATTCATCGATATTGCGCAAAACCATGTCACGTAACGTGACGATTCCAACCGGGGCGCGGTGCTCGTCCACCACCAAACCGCGGCTGAGGCCGAATTGCACCAACAAGCGCACCGCATAACGGATGTTCATGTCCTTGGGCACCGTCAGCACCGGCTTGGACATGATTTCGTAGACGTTGACGCGTTCCGGCGAGCGATTTTCCGCGATCACGTGCTTGGCGATGTCGGAAACGACCACCAACCCGTATTCATCCGACGCGTCGCGGCGTTCCGCAACCAAGGAACTGACCCCCGCGTCGCGCATACGGACCACGGCTTCTTGCACCGTGGCGGTGGCGTCGATGGTTGCGATCGTCGTGGACATGAGGTCCTCGACTTTGACATAGCTTTTTTCGCTCATATCTCTTTCTCAACTTCATCAATCAATGTCGGCAATTGGGTAGACAGACCGACCGCGTCTTCCAGCGCGATCTGACATGCGATTCCGGCGCCGGGTTCTTCGTCAAACTTACCGGCCTTGGCGATGGTTTCCAAGATTTCGCGTGCCTTGGGTTCGGCCACCATCAGCAAGATGATGTCACGTTGTGCGGCGAGGTCCAGGCCCAAAAAAGTCTTTTCCTTTTTCAACCCTTCGCCTTGCGCGCTGGTGATCACCGTGGCCCCCGTCGCCCCGGCTTCTCGCGCGGCATCGATGACCGTTTGCGTAATCTCGTCTTTTACAAGAGCCATAATCATTTTGAGGTTCATGGGTTCGTCTCCTGTTGCCCATTTTGATCTCTCGATTGTCTTCGTCTTTGCAGCCACTGGGCTAAATTCGCGTACGCCAAAACCGCCATGATGGGAAACAGGCTGGCGAACGCGATCAGCCCGAATCCATCCAATATCGGACTGCGGCCGGGTATGGTCGACGCCAACCCCAGTCCCAATGCGGTGACGACCGGAACCGTCACCGTTGATGTGGTCACGCCGCCGCTGTCGTAAGCCAGCGCGACGATGAATTTCGAGGCCCAGATGGTCTGCACCAAGACCACCACATAGCCTGCTATTATATACCAATGCAACGGCGTGCCGCTGACAATACGATACGCCCCCAGCGCCACCCCTACCGCCACCCCGATGGCAACCGCCATGCGCAAGCCGTTGGCGTTGATCGCGCCGCCCGAAATTTGTTCGGCTTTCAACGCCACCGCGATCAAAGACGGTTCTGCCGCCGTGGTGGCGAAGCCGATGGCGGCGGCGAACGCGTATACCCACATATAGTCCGCCCAGTCGACGCGTCCCAAAAGCGCCTCGCCACCCAAAAATTGCGGATCGGTCAGTTGCCGGGCCATGGTTTCGCCGACCGGAAACAGAGCCATTTCCAACCCCACCAAGAACAGCGTCAGGCCAATCAGCACATACAAAAAGCCAACTGCAATACGCTTCGGGTTGGGCGGCACGCTGCGAATCACCACGGCTTGAAAGAACACCAAGATCGCCGCGATGGGCGCGACGTCGAACAACGTCGCCCAGCCGGTGTTGAGAACGTGGTGCGCAAAATCCATCATCTCAGTACACCATCCCGTAAACCATGACGAACATCATCGGCGTCAGGCTGGCGAACGCAATCAAGCCGAAACCGTCGGTCATCGGGTTGCGTCCGCGGATCGACGTCGCCAAGCCCACGCCCAGTGCGGTGACCAACGGAACTGTGATGGTGGATGTCGTCACGCCGCCGCTGTCATAGGCGATACCGACGATTTCCGGCGGGGCGAAAAAGGTCAACGCCACGATGGCGAGATAGCCCGCGATGATAAGCCACTGAATCGGCCAGCCTTTGATGATGCGCAGCACGCCGATGACGATGGCAAAACCCACCGACAGCGCCACCGTCATGCGCAGTCCATAGGCGTAATCGTCCAGGCTTGCTTGATCGTGACCGATCAGCCCGCCCTCGGCGGCCGTGTCGGCGGCTTCTTGGGCCACCGCAATCAGCGCCGGTTCGGCCACCGTGGTGCCGAAACCCAAGGAGAAGGCGAAGGCCATCAACCAGATCAAGCTACCTTTTTTGGCGAACGCCTGGGCCATCGCCTCGCCCAACGGAAACAAGCCCATTTCCAAGCCGCGTACGAAAAACACCAGCCCCAGCACCACCAACAGCGTGCCGACCAGGATTTCCGCCAAATTGGGAAACGGTTCGCGAATAACCACCGCCTGAAAGAAAGCGATCACCACCACAATCGGCAGCAAATCGCGGGCGGCGTCCATGAACAACCGCGCCAAACCCTTGGCGATTTTTACAAATTCATCCACAGCAGCCCAACTCTCCCCCTGGATCCAGGCTTTCAACGCTTTAGCGTCAGCGTCGCCTGTTTGCGGGCCGTCAGAAGGATTGCAAAGAAATGAGCGCCGCGACGATCAGGCTCAAAACGCCAAAGCCGATCAGCACCGGATCGACGACCGGGGCCTGCGCGGCCTTGGCCCGGACGCGAGCCTTTTGGCGATGCGATGCGTTGTGCGCAGCCAGGCGGCGCGTTTTGCTGTCATAAGCGTTTTGCATCGTCGATCTCCAATATCTGTGAGCGCACCTTGAACATGGTGCCCCCGTGACGCCTTGTAAACACTATAATTTTGCCACAAAGCAAAGGTCAATTGGCTTAAGGGTGCAAATGCGTCTTTTTTCGCGCCGGACCTTGCATTTCAGAGTAGAATTTCACGCACCGATCACAGAAAGCGTTCAGGAACCGACATGCCTCAAACGATCGCCCTCGTCGATGACGACCGCAACATCCTCACTTCCGTCTCCATGACATTGGAAGCGGAAGGCTTCGTGGTGATGACCTACAAGGACGGCCAGGAAGCCTTGCGCGAAATGTCGCGCAATCCGCCGGACTTGGCCGTGCTCGACATCAAGATGCCGCGTATGGATGGCATGGAACTGCTGACCGAACTGAAAAAGCGCAACGACCTGCCGGTGATTTTCCTGACCTCCAAGGACGACGAGTTGGACGAAGCCATGGGCCTGCGCATGGGCGCGGACGACTACATCAAAAAACCGTTTTCCCAACGCCTGCTGATCGAACGCATCCGCGCGGTGCTGCGTCGCCGCGAACCGCAAACCGCAACGTCGGAAGTCATCCAGCGCGGCCAGCTGACGCTGGATAGCTCCCGTCACCTGTGCGTGTGGAAAGGCAAGCAGGTGAACTTGACGGTGACCGAGTTTCTGTTGCTGCAAGCCCTGGCGCGCAATCCCGGTCACGTGAAAAGCCGTGACCAACTGATCGACGCGGCGTACGGCGAGCACATTTACGTGGACGATCGCACCATCGACAGCCACATCAAGCGCCTACGCCGCAAATTCCGCGAAGTGGACGATGAGTTCTCCTCGATCGAAACCTTGTACGGTGTTGGCTATCGTTATTCGGGCGAGTGATTTAATCTGCCCCCATGAACGAACAGAGCAAACCACCCCAATGTGATCCGCCCTCGGCGCTGTCGCGGCGGTTTTCGCCGCTGACCCGGCGCATCCTGGCGGTCAACCTGTTGGCCCCGGCGCTGCTGGTGGCGGGGTTGTTTTATCTGGGCGAATATCGCCGCAATTTGATCGCCACCGAACTGTCGGCGTTGCGTACCCATGCGGAAATTTTCGCCGTGGCGTTGGGCGAAAGCGCGGTGTCGGAGGCCGGCCAGCAATTGCTGCCCGACCTCGCCAGCCAGATCGTGCGCCGTCTGGCGTTCACCGCCGAAACCCGCGCCCGGCTGTTCGCCTTTGACGGCGCCTTGGTCGCCGATTCGCGCATTTTGTTGGAACCGGGTGGCCAAGTTCAGGCCGAAACCCTCCCCCCACCGATGAGCACGGATGAAAAAGACAGCGCGCTGACCAAGCTGTTTCGCGCGTTTGACACCGTTTACATGTGGTTGCCGGGCATTGAGGAATACCCGCCGTATCGCGAAAACATCGATCAACACGCCCAGGATTACCGCGAGGCCATGGGCGCGCTGGAAGGCGAAACTTGGGTCGCGCGCCGCTCGATGCCCGACGGCTCTTTGGTGTTGTCGGTGGCGATGCCGGTGACGCGCTACAAGCAGACCTTGGGCGTGCTGATGCTGTCCAAAACCTCCGACGAAATCGACGCAGCTCTGTTTGAGGTGCGCCTGGATATTTTGCGGGTGTTCGCCTTTACCTTGGTGATCACGGTTTTGGTGTCGTTCTATCTGGCTGGCACCATCGCCCGGCCGATCCGCATCCTGGCGCGCGCCGCCGACCGGGTGCGCAAGGGCCATCACCGCCAACACACCATCCCCGGGATGCGCGGGCGCGGCGACGAAATCGGCGAACTGGCGGGTGCGCTCAACGACATGACCGAGGCGCTGTGGTCTCGCATGGACGCCATCGAAGCGTTCGCCGCCGACGTCAGCCACGAAATCAAAAACCCGCTGACCAGCCTGAAAAGTGCGGTGGAAACCGCCGCGCGGCTCAAAGACCCCGAACAGCAGCGCAAGCTGATGGCGGTGATTCAAGACGATGTGGAACGCCTGGACCGGCTGATCAGCGACATTTCCGACGCCTCGCGCCTGGACGCCGAGCTGTCGCGTGCGATCACCACACCGGTGGATCTGGGTAAAATGCTCACGACCCTCGTCGATATCCACACCCACACCGCCGGAAGCGAAGCGCCCCAGCTGAGCGTCAATGTGCAGGACGGCCTACTGGTCAGCGGTATCGAAGACCGCTTGGTGCAGGTGTTTCGCAACCTCATCACCAACGCGGTATCGTTCAGCCCCCCGAACACGTCGGCGAACGGTGTATTCATCCGTCTGGCGGCGCAGCGTGACGGCGAGTTCATCGTCGCCACCGTACAAGACCAAGGCCCCGGGATCCCCGAAGGCAAGGAACGCGACATCTTCAACCGTTTTTACACCGAACGCCCGGAATCTGAAGCTTTCGGCCGTCATTCTGGTTTGGGTTTGGCAATCTCCAAGCAGATCGTCGACGCTCATGGCGGCACCATCAATGCTGAAACGATGCGCGATGCACAAGGCCAGCCGCTTGGCGCGCGCTTCACGGTGAGGCTGCCTGCGGCATAATGTGCGTTATGAGATCCAAAGCCATTGACTCCCACGCGCACTCGTTTCACGCTCCGGATATGGAACGTATTCATGCCACATGTGTCGTCATCAAAGGTCACGGCGTGCTGCTGCGCGGGGAATCCGGCAGCGGCAAGTCGGATTTGGCGCTGCGCCTGATTGACGAAGGCGCGGGTCTGGTGGCCGACGATTACACCGAACTCAGCACCCAGGACGGCGAACTTTTCGCCACCGTACCCCAAGCCATTCAAGGCCTTTTGGAAGTGCGCGGCGTTGGCATCGTGCATCTGGGCTGTGTGCCGCGCGTGCCGGTGGCGGCCATTTTCGATTTGGTGCCGTCCAGCGAGGTCAAACGTCTGCCCGATCAGCACACCATCTCCATCGCCGGCGTCGACGTGGCACATTATGCGATTCACGGCCTTGATGCTTCGGCGCCAGCCAAGGTCCGCATGGCCCTCAAGGCGCAGACGGAAAAGCTGTTTCATTCGACCTGAATCAACAATCCGACAAAAAATTTTCTTCGTAACAATTCCCGGATAATCTGGCGCGCATGACATCAACCGATACAGACCCTCATCGACCGTCCGCGCCGCAAAACAGCGAGCGCCGTCACGTCGTTTTGGTCACCGGCATGTCCGGTGCGGGCAAGACCACGGTTTTGAAGGCGTTCGAGGATTTGATGTTCGAAGCGCTGGATAACGTGCCGCTGTCGCTGCTGCCCAACATCGTCGCCCCCCCGCATGAGGTTCTGCCCGGGTTCAGCGTTCCGCCCCGCCCGATCGCCGTTGGCGTGGACATTCGCACCCGCGATTTCGCCGCCGATGCGTTCGTTCGTCAACTCGACGCCCTGCACACCTTGCCGGACGTCGACGTCAAGGTCTTGTTCGTCGATTGCGGCGACGAAGAACTGGTACGCCGCTATACCGAAACCCGCCACCGCCACCCGTTGGCCCACGACCTGCCGGTGCTGGACGGCATCCGCTTGGAACGCCGGCTGATTTCACCGTTGCTCGATGTCGCCGATATCCACCTCGACACCACCGGCGACACGCCTTACGACGTCAAAAGTTTCCTCGCCCACGCCTTCGGCGAAGGCAATGCAAGCGGCGCCATGGCGGTGTTTGTGACGTCCTTTTCCTTTCGCAAGGGATTGCCGCGCGACGCGGATCTCGTCTTCGATGTTCGCTTTTTGCGCAATCCACATTATGATCCGGTGCTCAAGCCTCTCACCGGGCGGGACCGTCGGGTTCAGGCGTATATCCAAGAAGACGCCGGATTCGATGAGTTTTTTTCCAACCTGAGCGCGCTGCTCGCCCCCATGATCAAGCGCTTTCGGGATGAGGGAAAGTCGTATCTCACCATCGCGGTGGGGTGCACAGGGGGCAAACATCGGTCCGTCTTCGTCGCCGAAAAGTTGGCGGCGTGGCTGGAAAACACACATAACCGTATCCGGCTGGCCCATCGCGACATGCCGCAAGCCGAACCGGATCAAGGGCAAGAAAACGGAAAATCGTGATGATCGGCATCGTGCTCGTGACCCATGGCCGTCTGGCCGATGAATTGGTCGCCGCAATGGAACATGTGGTCGGCCCGCAAGATGGTGTGGCCACCATCTGCATCGGACCGGACGACGATATGGAAGAGCGCCGGGGGCAAATCCTCGACAGCATCTCCAAGGTCGACGACGGCGCGGGCGTGATCTTACTCACCGACATGTTCGGCGGCACACCGTCGAATCTAGCCATCAGCGTGATCGAAAAAGCCAACGTCGAAGTCATCGCCGGGGTCAACTTGCCGATGCTCATCAAACTGGCCAGCGTGCGCGCCGACAGCGCGCTCAAAGCCGCCGCGACCCAGGCGCAAGATGCCGGGCGCAAATACATCAACATCGCGTCTGAGCTGCTCGGCCCCGATAACGCTTAACAGCGCCGTTTCTCCGAAGTTATTGAGGCCTTTGTTTTGACCACCGCATCTTCATCCGCCACCGCCCTTGAGCGCACCTTGGAAATCCGCAACCAGCGCGGCCTGCATGCCCGCGCCGCCGCCAAGTTCGTCAAATTGGCGGGCGAATTCGACGCCGACATCTCCGTGACCAAAGACGGTCAAACGGTGTCGGGCAGTTCGATCATGGGCTTGATGATGCTGGCCGCGGGCATCGGATCCGACATTTTGGTGGCTATCACCGGTGCGGACGCCACTGCCGCCATGGATGCCATTGAAGCGTTGATCGACGACAAGTTCGGCGAGGAATGTTAAGGCCATGAGCCCGGCGTCGCGCGAAATCGTCATCAAAGGCTTGGGCGTTTCCACCGGTATCGCCATCGGTATCGTGCATGTGCGCGAAAGCGGCGCCATTGCGGTGCCCGAATACCCGGTCCGTGGCGCCCGTATCGACGAGGAATGCGTACGCCTCGACGACGCCTTAAAAACCGCGCAACGTCAAATCGGCCGCCTGAAGGCCAAGGCGGCCTCGATGCCCGCCGCCGCCGCGGAAGAAATGGGTTTCCTACTTGAAGCCTACGAGCAGATGCTCGGCGATTCGCGTCTGGTGCGCGGCGCGTACCGGCGTATCCGCGAAGACAAAATCAACGCCGAAGCCGCCGTGCAGGCGGAAATCAACGACATCACCGCGGGCTTCGCATCGCTCGACGACAGCTACATTGCCGCGCGTATGGACGACATCCGCGAGGTCGCCAACCGCCTGATCCGCGCGCTGACCAAATCCCACGTCAAGCCGCTAAACACGGTGCCCAAGGGCTCGATCATCATTTCCGAGGAAATGACCCCCGCCGACACCGCCCAGCTCAACCCCAAAAAGGTTTCCGGCTTCGCCACCGTCCTGGGCGGCGCGCAAGGCCACACCGCGATCATGGCCCGCGCCTTGGGCCTGCCCGCCGTGCTGGGTGCGCCGGGACTGCTGGGCGCGGTCAAATCGGGCGACCACGTGGTCATCGACGGCGACCAAGGGCGCATCGTCATCAACCCCAAGCCCGCGACGTTGGCCGCGTTCGAAGCCAAGCAGGTCGGACACCGCCGCCGCCTGGGCCGCCTCGCGCGATTGCGCCGTCAGCCGTCCGTCACCCGCGACGGCACCGAAATCTCGCTCGGCTGCAACGTCGAACTGCCCATCGAGATGCCCGGGGTTTTGGATTCCGGCGCATCGAGTATCGGCTTGCTGCGTTCGGAATTCATGTTCATGAACCGCGACGACATCCCCGGCGAAGAAGAGCAATACAAGGCGCTGCGCGACATCGTCAAAGCCATGGACGGACGCACCGTGACGGTGCGCACGCTCGACATCGGCGGCGAAAAGCTGGCCCAGTCGATGACCGAAGACATCGGCGACAGCGCCCAAAGCGCGCTGGGTTTGCGCGGCATCCGGCTGTCGTTAAAAAAACCGGAACTTCTGGAAAGTCAGCTCTCGGCCATCTTGCGCGCGGGCGTGCACGGCCCGGTGCGCATCTTGCTGCCGATGGTCTCGACCCAGCAAGAGGTGCGCAAAACCCGCGACATTCTCAAAAAACTGGCCACCAAGCTGAGGCGCAAAAAGGTCAAAATCGCCGATCCCCTGCCCCCCGTGGGGGTGATGATCGAGGTGCCGAGCGCCGCGCTGACTGCCGATGCGCTGGCCGCGGTGTCGGACTTTTTCGCCATCGGCTCCAACGATCTGACCATGTACACCATGGCCGTGGACCGCACCGACGAACAGGTGGCGGCGCTCTACAACCCGCTGCATCCTTCGGTCCTGCGCCTGATCCAATTCACCGCCGAAGCCGCGTTGCGCGCACGCATTCCCATTTCGGTGTGCGGCGAAATGGCCGGCGATCCGCGCTTTACAGCACTTTTGATGGGGCTGGGCATCCGCGAACTGTCGATGAGCGCGCACGCCTTGGGTCCGGTCAAACAACGGGTGCGCGAAATCGACCTCGCCGCCGCGCAAAACCGCGCCACCATCATCATGGGCCAAACGGACTCGGGCCGTATCGCCATGCTGTTGGACGATTTCAACACCCTGGTCTAATCCATCCGGATGGGGAGACAATCTCCGCTCCCAAAACCGGGACATTTCCTTGCTTGCCCTTGGGTTTCAGGGCTGGTAAACCCCCTGTCACGACATTCGCAAGAATCTCACCGAATTCACGTCCAGGAGACTCGTCCATGAGCGACGCCCCGAACACCAAAGACTATCAAGTTGCCGATATCAGCCTTGCCGAGTGGGGCCACAAGGATATCGACCTTTCCAACACCGAAATGCCCGGTTTGATGTCCATCCGCGATGAGTACAAAGACGAGCAGCCGCTGAAGGGCGCGCGCATCGCCGGTTCTTTGCACATGACCATCCAGACCGCCGTTCTGATCGAAACCCTGGAAGCGTTGGGCGCGGAAGTGCGCTGGGTATCTTGCAACATTTTCTCCACCCAAGACCACGCCGCCGCGGCGATCGCCGACAACGGCACCCCGGTGTTCGCGCACAAGGGCGAAACCCTGGAAGAGTACTGGGATTTCACCCACCGTCTGTTCACCTGGCATGACGGCGGCGCGCCGAATATGATCTTGGACGACGGCGGCGACGCCACGTTGCTGCTGCACCTGGGCAAAGACGCGGAAAAAGACATCTCCGTGCTCGACAACCCCGGCACCGAAGAAGAAGAAGTCCTGTTCGCCGCGATCAAGGCCCACATCGCCAAGGACCCGCAATGGTACACCAAGGCCGCTGCCGACATCATGGGTGTGACGGAAGAAACCACCACCGGCGTGCATCGCCTGTATGAGATGGCGAAAAAAGGCACGCTGATGTTCCCTGCCATCAACGTCAACGATTCCGTGACCAAGTCGAAGTTCGACAACAAGTACGGCTGCCGCGAAAGCCTGGTCGACAGCATCCGCCGCGCCACCGACGTGATGATGGCGGGCAAGGTCGCCGTGGTCTGCGGTTACGGCGATGTCGGCAAGGGTTCTGCTGAATCTCTGCGTTCTTCCGGGTGCCGCGTGCTGGTCACTGAAGTCGATCCGATCTGCGCGCTGCAGGCATGCATGGAAGGCTTCGAGGTCGTCACCGTCGAGCAAGCCTTGCCCGAAGGCGACATCTATGTCACCACCACCGGCAACAAGGACATCCTCACCGTCGATCACATGCGCGGCATGAAAGATCGCGCCATCGTGTGCAACATTGGTCACTTCGACAACGAGATCCAGGTTTCCGGCTTGAAGAACTTCAAGTGGACCAACATCAAGCCGCAGGTCGACGAAATCGAATTCCCCGATGGCAACCGCATCATCTTGTTGGCCCAGGGCCGCTTGGTGAACTTGGGCTGTGCCACCGGCCACCCGAGCTTCGTGATGTCGGCATCCTTCACCAACCAGGTGTTGGCGCAGATCGAATTGTTCAAGAACAACGCCGACGGCAAATACAAGAACCAAGTCTACGTTCTGCCCAAGCACTTGGACGAAAAGGTCGCCCGCTTGCACCTCGACAAGCTCGGCGCCACGCTGACCACGCTGCGTCCCGAGCAGGCCGCCTACATCGGCGTCGAGGTCGAAGGCCCGTTCAAGCCCGACACCTATCGCTACTAAGCGATTTCGACCGTTTCATCAAAGGCCGCCTTCGGGCGGCCTTTTTTGTTTGCGCACAGAACCCGCCTTTTTGTTGCTCTAACAGCAGTGCGGGCATAACATCCCCCCAAGGCGGGTCATCGTCCTGGAATTCAAGAGAAATTCCGGAAAATGACCCTGCGGGGACATCCGAGGCCATCCAAGGGGCATATCTGACAGGTTATGGGCGGTTTCACGTTTACCGAGCATCTCAACAACGCTTCGCCGCTTTTGGCGCTGGTGATGGCCGTTGCCGCGCTGATTTTGGTGGTGTTTGCGCTGCGCCAACGCAAACAGCTCACCCAACTGCAAAGCGCCCACGAGCGACTGTTGTCGGATGCCGAAATCAGCCACGAAATCCTCGCCACCGCGCCGGACGGCTTGTTTTTGTGGGTGGTGGCTAACAATTCCGAAGCGTGCTCGCGCCGCCTAGCCGTGCTGTTGGGCTTGCGTGACGGGGTGCGATCGACCTTTCGTTCGGTGATGGAATGCTTCACCGGCGACGACGCCGCGGTGTTGATGGGCGCGACCCACAAGCTGCGTAGCGAAGGAGCGCCGTTCGAATGCGTGGTCACCACCAAGGACGGCGCGCGGCGCTTACTGGTGGTCGGGGTACGCGCGGGCAGCGGTGGCGTCAGCGGCGGAGAAAGCGATCAGTCGCTGGCCGACGTGTTGTGGATGCGCGACGTTTCCGACCTCGCCCCGCCAGCCGAGGGCGCCAATATCAGCGCGCGAGAAATCATCGAAGCCATGCCCTTGCCCGCATGGCTGCGCGGCGGCAAGCTGGGGGTGCAGGCGGTCAACAACGCCGCGCGGGTGCTGGGCGCCCTGGAAGCCGCACGCACCATGGCCGAACGCGCCCAAGGCGACAAGAAAGCCGTCAAGGAACGCCACTTGGTGACGCTGGAAGACGGCAAGACCCATTTGCTCGACATCACTGAAGCGCCGTTGCCCGGCGGCGGCACGCTTGGCATCGCCCAGGACATGACCCACGCGGAAGAAACCGAAAGTTCCTTCACCCGCCATATCCAAGCGCAAAATCAAGTTCTCGAAACCCTCGCCACCGCCATTGCGATCTACAACGGCGAACAAAAGCTCAGCTTCTTCAATTCCGCGTTCGCCCAATTGTGGGACCTGAACCCATCGTGGCTGGAGGACGAACCCAGCTATACCGACGTTTTGGAACGCCTGCGCGAACAGCGCCGTCTGCCCGAAGTCGCCGACTTCCGGGCTTTCAAGGCCGAACAAACCGGCCTGTTCGGCCGCCTGGAAGGGCCTGAGGAAACCATGATGCATCTGCCCGACGGCACCACGTTGCGCTCGGTCGCCGCACCGCATCCCTTGGGCGGATTGGTGTTCGCCTACGAAGACGTCACCGACCATCTGGATTTGGAACGCAGTTACAAAACCCTGTCCGCCGTGCAGCGTGAAACGCTCGACAACCTTTACGAAGGCGTGGCGGTGTTCGGCGCCGACGGCCAAGCCAAGCTGATGAACCCGTCGTTCGAACGCATCTGGTCGCTGCCGTCCAAGACCGATGGCGCGCCTTTGCGCATGAGTGGCTTCATCAAACACATCACCACTTTGATCCAGCGCGACGATGACGGCGACGGCGAGTTCGACACCATTCATTTGGCGGCCAAGCTGATGAACCGCGACTCTGATCGCGGCCGGGTGCGCCTGACCAACGGCGGGGTGCTCGAATACGCCAAGGTGCCGCTGCCCGACGGCGCGGTGCTGCTCAGCTATCTCGACGTCACCGACAGCGCGCGGGTCGAAAACGCCCTGCTGGAACGGGCCCACGCGATGGCCGAGGCCAACGTCCTGAAATCCGAATTCATGGCCGGTGTCAGTCATGAAATCCGCACGCCCTTGAACGCCATCGTCGGCTTTGCATCGATCCTCACCGACAGCTATTTCGGCGACCTCAACAGCCGCCAGTCCGAATACAGCCGCGGCATTTTGGAAAGCGCCGAAGAACTGCTCGGCATCATCGACAACATGCTCGATCTGGCTTCGGTGGAAGCCGGCCTGATGACCTTGGAACTGGACACGGTGGACGTGAACCGCCTGCTGGTCACCGCCATGAACTTGGTCCGCGAACGCGCCAAACGCAAAGACGTCGACATCGAATTCGACAGCCCCGCCGACATCGGCTGGGTGGTCGCCGACGGCAAGCGGCTCAAGCAGGTACTGTTCACGCTGCTGTCGAGCGCGGTGTCCAACACCCCACCGGGCGGGCAAGTTCTGATGACCGCACGCCGCGAAGGCGGTGACGTGGTGTTCCGTGTCACCGACGGCGGCACGGGCCTAAAGGAAGACAAGGTGCCGCCAGGGCTGGCGCTGATCGCGCGCTTTATCGAATTGCACAACGGCGAGGTCGAACTGACCAACCGTCCCGGTCGCGGCACCACGGTATCGTGCCACTTACCGGCCGAATCCGATGAAGACAGCCTGCGTCAGCCGGATCTGTTTTCGGGTTTCGTCGACCGCACCGAATGATCGGCCCCATGGCTGCTCATGGCAGCATCGGCACCACCACGGCGTGGGCACGGCTTACAAAATCGTCCTTTTGCCCGACCGGCGCGACATAATGAATAATCTCGGCCGCGGTTTGCCAATCGGTTTTCATGGCGATCACCCAGGCGGCCAAATAATGCGATGCCAAGCAGCCCCCCGCCGATGCGATGTTCCCCTGAACATGAAGAGGCCGATCGCTGATGATCACGCCCTCTTTCGATAAATGAGGAGCGGTCATCGTATCCGTGGACAGGGTGCCTGTGCCGAGCCCCAGGCGATGCAGAAACAATGCTCCGGAACACTGAGCGCCGATCAGTTGGCGGGATTTATCTAGGGCAAAGCGCGCCAAAAATGCGCGGTCAGTGGCGTATTCGGCCGTCTTCATCCCGCTCCCGAACAGGACCACATCGGCATCGTTGGCATATTCAATCGGTTGCTGGGCCGAAATGCGCACCCCGTTCATCGAGGTCACGCTGTCGGTTGGACAGCAAATTTGCACGCTCCAATCATTGCGCGGCACCCGATTCAGGATTGCGGATGCCACAAAGCTATCGAGCTCGTTGAAAGCTTCCAACGTAACGATGGCGATCTTCATGCTCTGCCCCCTCTGCGCGCCTGGATCGGCACGCGGGTTAATTTGTGGAATCGGCTTTCGTACCGCGACAATCCAGGGACGCAAAATAGCGCGCAATGGCGTCGATATCGGGGATTTGCAGACGCGCGACTTTGGCTTCCATGATCGGGTGACTGCGCCACGCCTCGCCTTCGCGCGGCTGCGCGCCCCAGGCGGTTTCGCGAATCAACAGCAACTGGCGGCGCAAATACGCCCGATTCTGTCCGGCGAGATTGGGCACTTGGCTTTGCAGCCCGATTCCATCCGCGCCGTGACACACCACGCACGCCTCCGCGGCAGGCGGGCGGGGCAACGGGTTTTTACGCGCCACTTTTGCCGCACCCCCGTCGCAGGCCAGTCCGGACATGGCTTGGGCCAACGGCGCGATGAGCTGGTCGGGCAAATCGGCCGCCATATGTTCCATCACCGGATCGTTGCGATGCGAGGCGACGGCGGCGTTTGGTCCATTGTCCGCGTCCCCGTCCCGGTCTTTCGGCGCTTGGGCGGCCTCGCGCGCGGAGGTTTTAAAGGCCACCAATTGACGGCGGATGTATTCGCTTTTTTGCCCGGCAATGGTCGGTCGGGTGGGGACTGTGCTCACCCCGCCTGCACCGTGACATTGGAAACACATCTGCAAGGCGTCTTTGACTTGAGCGTCAAGTCCAGCGGGCGCGGGGCCTTGCGCGCCGACCATGGTGCTCATGGTCAGGGTCAAGGTCAGCGTCGCAATGACGCTCAAACGGGCCCGACTGCTCATATTCGCCCTCGATGCTTAGTGTGCCGCCCCCGGCACGCCGGCAGAGGTGGAGTGTTCGAAATGATAGGCCTCGTCCGGGTGCACGTAATCGCGCGCACTGTGCGCCGCCAGCGCGGCTTCGGAAAAGCCCATCAAGATCAGCTTCAGCTTGCCGGGATAGGTGATGATGTCGCCCGCGCCGAATATGCCCGAGCGCCCGGCGCTCATATCCGACGGATCGACGGTAATGTGGTTGTGCTCGATGCCCAAGCCCCAATCGGCAATCGGGCCGATGTTTTGCGACAGACCGAAAAAGGGCAACAGAACGTCGGCGTCCAGCGTACGTGCATTGCCATCGAGATCGGCGACCGTCACCGCCGTCAGACCGTCCGCCCCGCCGTCCAACCCCGCCAGTTGGTAGGGTACCACCAACTCGACGTTGCCGGTCTTGGTCAGCTCCTCCATGCGTGCGACCATATCCGGCGCCGCGCGGAATTTCGGCCGACGGTGCACCACCTTGATGCTTTCGGCGACGTCCGACAGCGATACCGCCCAGTCGACGGCCGAATCGCCGCCGCCGGCGATCACCACCTTCTTGCCGCGAAAATCCTCGCGGCGCTTGACCATGTAGTTCACACCGCGGCCGGGGCCCATGCCCTCGAAATCCTTAATGCCGTCGAGCGGCGGGCGGTTGGGCCCGAACGCGCCGACACCGGCGGCGATGATCACCGCGCCGGCATCGATCTGTACGCCTTTGGTGGTGCTCAGCAGCAAGCGGCCATCGTCCAGTTCATCCACGCCGATGACTTGTTGGGACAGGTGATAGACCGGCTTGAACGGCGCGGCCTGGGCTTCGAGCATGGAGATCAGGTTGCCGGCGAGAATTTCCGGATGGCCGGGGATGTCGTAGATGGGTTTTTCCGGATAAAGCGCCGTCAATTGCCCGCCCACATCGTCCAACGCGTCGATGACGTGGCAGCTGAGCTTCAGCATGCCGCATTGAAATACGGCGAAAAGACCCACGGGGCCTGCGCCAATGATGGCGACGTCGGTGGTGATCGGTGCGTTGGCCATAGCGTCTCTCGGTGTTTGAGCATTAAACTGGTATTGCGAATCCTATTGGGTTTATATCAGGTTCACATCAGGTTTTGAGCGAAAAAGTCCCCCGTGAGCCCCCGAAGACGTAAGATAAGGCCCATGAGCACCGTCAACCAAACCGCGATCATCGAACTGGCCGGGCTGAAAGCCACGAATGCGCTGGCGCACGATTTGGCGCAACTCGCCGAACCCGGCGACGTGATCGCGTTGAGCGGCGATTTGGGTGCTGGAAAAACCGCGTTCGCGCGCGCATTCATCCGCGCCCTCACCGAACCGGACGAAGACGTTCCAAGCCCCACCTTTACCCTGGTTCAAACCTACGAGGGGGAACGTTTCGACATCTGGCATTTCGACTTGTATCGCTTGGAGCACCCCGAAGAAGTGTTCGAACTGGGCATCGAAGAGGCGCTCGACAACGCGGTATCCTTGATCGAATGGGCCGAGCGCATGGGGCCTTACATCCCCCGTGAACGCCTGGAAATCCGTCTCACCGTCGGCAAAGGCAAAAATCACCGCCAAGCGGAATTGATCGCACACAACGCCGCATGGGCGGACCGTTTGAAAGCTTATGTACATGACTGAAGGCACCCGCACCCAACTTTTGACGGCTTTTCTGCGCAGCGCCGGATGGCAAGACGCCGAACGCCACCCGCTTGCCGCCGACGCCTCGTTCCGTCGCTACATCCGCTTGTTCGATAACGGCAAAACAGCCCTGGTCATGGATGCCCCGCCCAGCCACGAAGACGTGCGTCCTTTTGTGTTGGTCGACAAACACCTGCGCATACTGGATTTCAGCGCCCCGGAAATTCTCGCCGAAGACGAAACCAACGGCTTTTTGCTGTTGGAGGACTTCGGTGACGCCACCTTCACCAAACTGCTGGCGCGCGGCGCCGATGAGCGCGCGTTGTACACCCTCGCCACCGACACGCTGATTGCATTGCATGCGTTGGATATGTCCAGCACCACCCCCGACTGGCTGCCGCCGTACGATGACGCGCGCCTGCGCGACGAAGCGGCGCTGCTGTTGGATTGGTTCATGCCCGCCCAGGGCCTGGGGGTTTCCACCGCCACCCGCGCCGATTTTGAGCGCATCTGGTTCGGGTTGTTCGCCCATGTTCATGACGGCCCGCGCACTTTGGTTTTGCGCGATTATCACGTCGACAACCTGATGCGCCTGGACGGCCGCGACAGCATCAAGGCGTGCGGATTGCTGGATTTCCAAGACGCGCTCGGTGGTCATCCCGCATATGACTTGATGAGCCTGCTGCAAGATGCGCGGCGCGACATATCGGCGCGCCTGCAAGCCGATATGTTGGAGCGCTACCGCGACGCCTTGAACCTGTCCGGCCCCGCGTGGGACGACTTTGCACGCGCTTACGCCATTCTCGCCGCCCAACGACATGCCAAGGTCATCGGCATCTTCACCCGCCTGGACCGCCGCGACGCCAAGCCGGTGTACCTCAAGCATATCGCGCGGGTATGGCGATTGCTGGAACAGGCCTTGGAACACCCCGCTTTGGGTGATCTGAAAGCCTGGATGGATGAGCACATCCCCATCGACAAGCGCCAGGCGCCGGAGCCCATTGCATGAGACCAAAGTCCGCTATGGTTCTCGCCGCCGGCTTGGGTTTGCGCATGCGCCCGCTCACCGACCATCGGCCCAAACCGATGATCGAGGTCGCCGGACAAACGCTGATCGACTGGGCCTTGACGCGCATCGCTGACGCGGGCGTCAGCCGTGCGGTGGTCAACCTGCATTACCTGGGCGAACAAATCCAAGCGCATCTGAAAGACCGCACCGCGCCAACAATATCGTTCAGCCCCGAAGATCCGATCTTGGAAACCGGCGGCGGCATAGAACGGGCGCTGGCTGAGCTTGGAACAGAACCCTTTTTCGCCTGCAACAGCGACGGTTTGTGGCTGGACGGCCAGCAAAACGCGCTGACACGCCTCGCCGACATGTGGGATGACGATACCATGGACGGGGTTTTGCTGCTGCATGATCCGGCCCAGGCGATGAGTTACGACGGCCCCGGCGATTTTACCATAGCCAGCAATGGTCAATTGACGCGCCGCACGGACGATCCCGCAAACAAGGCTTATGTGTTTACCGGCGTACAATTGCTGCATCCACGTTTGTTTACCGATACGCCTGGCGGGGCCTATTCGCTTAACGTACTCTACGACCGCGCCTTGGCCGCCGGACGGCTTTATGGACTGGTGCATGACGGCGCGTGGTTTCACGTCGGCACGCCGGAGGCCCGCGACGCCACCGAAGCGTGGCTGATCGAACACGGACTTGGCCAATGAGCATGGCGAAGGTCTACACCATCGCACCAACCAGGCCGTTCGTCGACGAACTGGCCAAAGGCATTCTGGCGCGGGTCGGCGACGCGCCGCAAAAACTTGCCCAGGTGCGCGTCCTGCTGCCGACCCGGCGTGCCTGTCGGTCGCTGCGCGAAGCGTTTTTGCGGCTCAGTGACGGCGCGCCGATGTTGCTGCCGGTGATGACGCCGCTCGGCGATGTCGATGAAGACGAATTGGCGCTGGGTAGCGTCGGCGAAAGCGCCGGATTGCTCGAAGCGCTGGATCTGCCGCCCGCCATCGGCGGGGCCAAGCGCATCGCGCTGCTGGCGCGATTGGTCATGGCCAAGGACGCCGACACCACGCCCGATCAAGCGGTGCGGCTGGCCGGTGAATTGGCCGGTCTGGTCGATCAGGTGCACACCGAAGGTCTCGACCTGACGCGCTTGAAGGAACTGGTGGTCCGAAATGATCTATCCGAACACTGGCAAAAAACCGTCGATTTTTTGGATATTATCGGCGCGGTTTGGCCTCAAGTGCTCGATGAGCAAGGCTTGCTCGACCCCGCTCAGCGTCGCAACGCCCTGATGCGCGCACGCACCCAAGCGTGGCGCGACACCCCGCCGCAAACGCCGGTCATCGCGGCGGGGTCCACCGGCACCATCCCCGCCACCGCAGAGCTTTTGGACGTGGTCGCGCGCCTGCCCCACGGCGCATTGGTGTTGCCGGGACTGGAACGCGGTGCGCCGGACGAGGTATGGGCCAATTTTGACCCCACTCATCCGCAATACGGCATGGCCCAGCTGCTCGACAAAATCGGCGTGGCGCGCACGGATGTCGGCAATTGGACCGACACCCAAGATACGCACGCGGCACGCGCTGCGGTCATCACCCGCGCCATGGTCCCCGCCGAAGCGACCCATCTGTGGCGCGCGGATGGTCCGCCGCCGCCCGACGCGTTGGCGGGCGTGGTGCGTCTGGACGCCCCGACCCCGCGCGAAGAAGCCAGCGCCATCGCCTTGATCTTGCGCCGCACCTTGCAAACCCCGCACAAGACCGCAGCCCTGATCACCCCTGACCGGGCCTTGGCCCGCCGCGTCGCGGTCGAGTTGGGCCGCTGGGGGTTGGAGGTCGACGATTCCGCCGGCACGCCGTTGGACCAGACCCCACCGGGGACGTTCTTTCATTTGCTCGCTGAAATGGCGGCGGGCGGATTTCAACCAGTGCATCTGCTGGCGTGCCTCAAGCACCCGTTGGCCGCAGGCGGGTTCGAACCCGCGCAGATGCGCGCCGCAGTGCGGGCGTTGGAAATCGCCCTGTTGCGCGGACCGCGCCCCGGCCAGGGTTTGAGCGGCCTTGAAGACCAACACCGGGTGTTCGTGCACGACACCCGCGCCGCCAAGCGCTTTACCCGCCACGGCCTAGCGCAAAAAGACATCCGCACCGTGATCGCCGTGCTGCAAGAGATCGTCGAACCGTTCGCCGCCGCCTTGCAAAATCCGAAGGCCAACGCCGCCCAGCTGTTGAAGCTGCACGTCGATACCGCCGTGGCCTTGAGCGAACGCGGGGCGGAGCAAAACGAGCGGCGCTTGTGGGCCGGAGACGCGGGCGAAGCGCTCAGCGCCTTCGCCGCCGAGGCCTTCGACGCACTGGACATGCTGGGTCCGATCGCGGGTGCGCACTATCCGGCGCTGATCCAAGCCCTGATGGCGGGCCGCGCGGTGCGCTCGCGCTATGCCGCGCACCCGCGTTTGTCCATCTGGGGCTTGCTCGAAGCGCGCCTGCAAAATGCCGACGTGGTGGTTTTGGGCGGCCTTAACGAAGGGGTGTGGCCGCCGGAAGCGGAAGCCAGCCCGTGGATGAGCCGCCCGATGATGCGTCAATTCGGCCTGCCATTGCCCGAACGGCGCATCGGTCTCAGCGCCCACGATTTCGTCCAGGCGTTCGCCGCGTCGCAAATCTACCTGACCCGATCGGGGCGCAGCGGCGGCAGCCCGCAGGTGCCGTCGCGCTGGCTGGTGCGGCTGGAAACCTTGCTCGGTGAGCATATCGCGCTGAACGAACCCGACGGCGAAAGCTGGCTGCATTGGGCCGATGCCCTGACCCGTCCGCACATATCCGACGCATCCGACGCGGGACCCATTTCCCCGCCCCGCCCAACGCCGCCCACCTCCGCACGTCCCACCCGTTTGTCGGTCACTCAAGTGGAAACCTGGATCCGCGATCCTTACGCCATCTATGCCCGCCGGGTGCTGGGCCTCGAGCCGCTGGACCCGTTGGAAGCCGACCCCGGCGCGGCGGATCGCGGCATCGTCGTGCACACCGCGCTGGAACGCTTCATCCAGCGCCACATGAACGACTGGCCGGAAAACGCCGAGGCCGAATTGGTCGAGATCGGCCGCCAAGTGTTCGATGAATACATCGCCAGTCCCAGCGTGCGCGCGTTCTGGTGGCCGCGCTTCAAACGCATCGCCGCGTGGTTCGTCGCATTCGAACGCCGCCGCCGCGACGCCGGCATTTTCCCGGCGCTGATCGAACAAGACGGACGCATGGACGTCGACGGGCTCAACGGCACCTTCACTCTGACCTGCAAAGCCGACCGCATCGATCGCGACGGCGCGGGCGGTTTGGTGATCGTCGATTACAAAACCGGTTTGCCGCCGACCACCAAACAAGTCGAAAGCGGCCTGACCCCGCAATTGCCGTTGGAAGCCGCCATCGCCAAAAGCGGCGGGTTTGAAGGACTGATTTCCAACGCCCCGATTGCGGGCCTGCTCTATCTGCGCCTGTCGGGCGGACGGGTCGCGGGTGAAACCAAGCCCATCAATCTCGACGCCGAACAAGCAACCCAAGAGGCTTATGAAGGCTTGGTCAAGCTGGTGCACAAGTACGACGACGAACATACCCCGTACCTGTCACGCCCGCGCCCGATGTTCGAAAGCCGCTTCGGCGATTTCGACCATCTCGCCCGGGTCAAGGAATGGTCCGGTGGCGACGGCAACGGTGGAGGCGAGGTATGAGCGGCTTTAAACGCACCGCCGGTCAATACGCCGCCGCGCAGCCCGATCGCTCGGTGTGGGTGTCGGCCAACGCCGGCACAGGCAAAACCCGCGTGCTGGTGGACCGCATCGCGCGCTTGCTGTTGGACGGCGCGCAGCCGGAAAAGATCCTCTGCCTGACCTTCACCAAAACCGCGGCGGCGGAAATGTCGGAACGCATCAACACGCAGCTCGGCCACTGGGCGGTGATGGACGACAAAGCGCTGGTCGAAGACATCCGCCTGCTCAGCCAGCGCGAACCCGACGACGCCATGCTGCAAACCGCGCGCCGCCTGTTCGCCCGTGTGCTCGACGTGCCGGGCGGGTTGAAAATCCGCACCATTCATTCGTTCTGCGAAAGCCTCATCGCGCGCTTTCCCATCGAGGCCGGGGTCGCGCCGCATTTTTCGGTGATCGACGAACGCACCACCGCCGAGCTGCTGTCGGAAGCCCGCGAACGGCTGCTTGAGCAGACCGTGCACAACCCCGACACCGCATTGGCGCGCGCCGTCGAGGCCATCGCCGAACTGATCGCCGAAGACGATTTCGCCAGCTTGATTCAAGATCTGGCGGGCAACCGCGCACGGCTCAAAGACGTGCTCACACACTTTGAACGCCAAGGCGGCATCGCCCCAGCCGTGACCGCGTTGGTCGGTTTGGGCCAACACGAAACCGATGCCGCCACCATTGTGCGCGATGCGGACGCCCGGCTCGACGGCGCGGCTTTGTTGAGCGCCACTGAAGCCTTGGCGCGCGGGGCGAAAACCAGCCAAACCCTGGCTGCCGAGATCAAGGCCTACGTCAACAGCCCTGATCGCGCGGCGCGGTTCGAAAGCGACTACGCGCCGCTGTTCGTCACCACCACCGGCGAGGCGCGCAAAAAGCTCACCACCAAGGGCGCGGAGGCGGCCGAAGATACTCTGCGCGCCGAACAAGACCGGGTGATGGGCGTGCTGGAAAAGCTCAAGGCCCGCGCCACGGCGGACGCGACCGCGCATCTGTTGACCGTCGGCAGCGCCTTGTTGAACGGGTACGAACGCCTCAAGCAGGTGCGCGCGCACCTTGATTACGATGATCTGATCGACACCGCACGGGCATTGCTGGCCTCTGATGGCGGGGTCAGCTGGGTGCACTTCAAGCTCGACGGCGGCATCGATCACATCTTGGTCGATGAAAGCCAAGACACCAGCCCCGCCCAGTGGGACATCGTCGGACGCATTGCGGCGGAATTCTTCACCGGCCTGGGCGCGCACGAAGACCACATCCAGAAAACCGAACATCCCCACCCCCGCACGGTGTTTGCAGTCGGCGACGAAAAGCAATCGATCTATTCGTTCCAAGGCGCGGATCCGCACGAATTCGGCCGCATGAAAGAACATTTCCAAGCCCGCGTGCAAAGCGCCGGGGAACGTTTCAGTTCGGTGCCGTTGACCACCTCGTTCCGCACCACCCGCGCGGTGCTGCGGGTGGTGGACCGGGTGTTCGCCAATCCCCAGGCCGCCGACGGTTTGACCTTCGCAGGCGAGCGGGTGGCGCATGATTCCCACCGCCTGGGCGAAGCCGGATTGGTCGAAGTGTGGCCGACCGTCAAACCGCTGGACAAGTCGGACGCCGACCCATGGGACGCGCCGCTGGATTATGTCAGCGAAGAACGCGCGGAAATGCGCCTCGCCCGCGACATCGCCGACACGGTCAAGGGCTGGATTGACGGTCAGGAAATTCTGCCCTCGCAAAACCGCCCCGTCGCGGCGGGCGACGTGCTGATCTTGGTGCGCCGCCGCGCGCGCTTTGCCGAAGAAATGGTTCGCCAGCTCAAAAGCCGGGGCATTCCCGTCGCCGGCGCCGACCGCATGGTGCTGACCGAACAAATCGCGGTGATGGATTTGCTGTCAGCCGGTCGTTTCGCGGTGCTGCCCGAAGACGACCTGACCTTGGCCGAAGTGCTCAAAAGCCCGCTGATCGGCTTCGACGAACAGCAGTTGTTCGACCTCGCCCACGACCGCAAAGCCAGCTTGTGGGCGGAACTGAAACGCCGCCGGGACGACCATGCCCATTTCGCGCACGCACACGACGCGCTGGCCAAGCTGCTCGCCGCTGCCGATTTCATGCCGCCATACGAATTTTATGCGGGCTTGCTGCGCGACAGCGGACGCTTGGCGCTGACCCGGCGATTGGGCGTCGACGCCGAAGACCCGATCGACGAATTCCTCGCTCTGGCGCTAGATTTCGAGCGCAACCACACCCCGTCGCTGCAAGGCTTTTTGCACTGGGTCACCGCCACCCAACAACAAATCAAGCGCGACATGGAGGTGATGGGCAATCAGGTCCGCGTCATGACGGTGCACGGCGCCAAGGGCCTGGAAGCCAACATCGTGTTTCTGACCGACACCTGCACCACCCCCGATGGGCGGCTCGACGGACGAGTACAATGGCTGGGCGGTCGCGATGCCGCCACCCCGCCGGGCATGCTGTGGGCACCGCACAAGGATGCCCGATGCCAAGCGTTTCAGGATCAATCCGAACGCCAACGCGAAGAGCGCGAGCGCGAATACCGGCGCTTGCTGTACGTCGCCATGACCCGCGCCAAGGACCGACTGTACATCACCGGATACGAAGACAGCCGCGGCCGCGCAGACGGCTGCTGGTACGATCTGATCCAGCCGGTGGTGCAAGAGCTGGGCACGGAAATCCCCCACCCCAGCGGCGAGCCCGCTTGGCGATACGAAACCGCGCAAGAGGTCGACGCGAAAAAAGCCGCTGTCCAGGCCATGGCGCAACCCCACCACCCGCTACCCGATTGGGCGCTCAGCCCGCCACCCAGCGAAGACAGCCCGCCTAAGCCCTTGAGCCCGTCGCGGCCCGAACCCGAAGCGCCGCCGGCGCTGGGCCCGTTCGACGGCGACAAGGGCGCGCGCTTCAAACGCGGTCTGCTGGTGCACAAACTGCTCGAAACCTTGCCTAGTCTGGCCCACGAAAAACGCCGCACCGCCGCCGAACAGTGGCTGGCGCGGCCCGCTCATGGGCTGGATTCCGAAACCCAGGCCGACATCGTCGCGGAAACCCTCAATGTGCTCGACCATCCCGACTTCGCGCCGCTGTTCGGCCCCGACAGTCTGGCCGAGGTCAGCCTGTCGGGGGTGATCAACGCGCGGGTGGTTTCCGCCCGCCTGGACCGCTTGTTGGTGTGCGACGACGCGGTGTGGGTGATCGACTACAAAACCAACCGCCCCGCGCCCACCGATCCGGCCCGCGTGCCGGAACAATATCTGGCGCAGATGGCCACATACCGTGAACTTCTGGCTCGAATCTACCCCGACAAGCAGGTGCGCTGCGTTTTGCTGTGGACCGACGGCCCCCACGTGATGGAATTGAACGACGACATATTAAGGACTTACGGACCATAATCTGCGCCGGGTTTCGGGGTGGCTTGACGCCTTCCCCGCGCCCACTTAGATTTGTGTCAAACTTACATTCAAATCATGGATTTCAGGATCTAAACTCATGAAAGAGATTACCGACGCTACCTTTGACGCCGATGTCCTCCAGTCCGCCACCCCGGTACTGGTCGATTTCTGGGCAGAATGGTGCGGCCCGTGCAAGCAGATCGCCCCGGCACTGGAAGCCATTGCCGGCGAAATGGGCGACAAGCTCGTCATCGCCAAAGTCAACATCGACGACAATCCGATGACCCCGTCCAAGTACGGCGTGCGCGGAATCCCGACGCTGATGATGTTCAAAAACGGCCAGCCTGCGGCGGTGAAAATCGGCGCCTTGCCGAAGAACAAGTTGCAGGAATGGATCGAAAGCTCGATCTGATCCGCATCGCTCAAGAAAAAGCCCCGCTAAAAATAGCGGGGCTTTTTTGTGTCCGCTATTTCGGCGGTGGATCTTTGGGTGCGGCCATGGTCTGAAAGTGCGGCAGGGCGCGTTCGTATTGGCGCGGGTAAGCCGCTTCGGCGTTCAGCGCCTTGGCGGCGCGCCAAGTCCAGTGCGGGTCGTCGAGCATGCCGCGCGCCAGCGCGATCATGTCGGCTTGACCGGACCGCACGATGGTTTCCGCCTGCAGCGCATCATTGATCATGCCCACGGCGATGGTGGCGATTTCGGTAGCCTCGGTGATTGCCGCGCACATATCGACCTGATAGCCGGGGCCAAGCGGGATTTCCTGTTCCGGCGACAAGCCACCCGAGGACACGTGGATGAAGTCGCAGCTGCGGTCTTCCAGAGCCTGGGCCAAGGCGATGCTGTCGGCCAGATCCCAACCGCCTTCGACCCAATCGGTGGCGGAAATGCGCAAGCCCACGGGTTTGTCGTTGGGAAAGGCTTCGCGCACGACATCGAAGATTTCCAACGCCAAGCGCATGCGGTTTTCCAAACTGCCGCCATAGGCGTCGTCGCGCCGGTTGCTCAACGGCGACAGGAATTGGTGCAGCAAATAGCCGTGCGCGGCGTGGATTTCCACCGCGTCGAATCCGGCTTGGTCGGCGCGCCGGGCGGCGGCGGCGAAGTCCTGTTTGATTTGATCGATCTCGGCAACCGTGAGCGCATGCGGTGCGGGACGCTCGGCGTCGAACGCCACCGCCGAAGGCGCCACGGTCTGCCAGCCGCCTTCGTCCTCAGGCGCTTGCGCGCCGCCTTGCCACGGCTTGCGGCTGGAGCCCTTGCGCCCGGCATGGGCCAGTTGGATGGCGATGGGGGTATTGCCCCAGGTCTTGGTGAAGTCGACCACGCGTTTCCACGCCGCCATCTGCTCGTCGGTCCAGATGCCCGGACACGACAGCGAGATCCGTCCACGCGGTTCGACCGACGTGGCTTCGGCGATGAACAGGCCGTGGCCGCCCACCGAGAACTGACCGACGTGCATCAGATGCCAATCGCCGACGATGCCGTCGGTCGCCGAATACTGGCACATGGGTGCGATGACAACGCGGTTGGCAAGTTCGAGCCCGCGCATGCGAAACGGTTGAAACAGTTCGCTGGACATCATGGTCGTCCCCCCGATGGTCTAGTGTGACGGCCTCAGCCGTTGGTTTTGAGCACGTGCCCGGCCAGATACAATGAACCGCAGATCAAAATGCGCCCCGGCGCTTGCCCTTGGCACGCGTCAATAATAGACCCAATCGCCGTTTCGACCGAGTCCGCCGTTTTGACGTTCATGTTGAGCTGACGGGCGACCTCGGCCCCCTCATCGGCGTGCAACGCGTTTTCCTGATCGGGAATGGTCACGCAGCGCATGCCGCGCACCTTGCCTTCGAGCGGCTTGAGGAAATCCAGCGGCGGGCGTTGGTTGAGCGCGCCGTAAACCACCCACAAATCCATGCCGCGCCACTGGCGCGTGTGCTGGGCGATCATCTCGGCGGCGGAGCGGTTGTGACCGCCGTCCAACCACAATTCCCACCCCTCAGCGAGCTGATCGGCCAGCGGCCCGGTGGTGAGGCGCTGCATGCGCCCCGGCCAGGTGACGGTTTTCAAACCCATCTTGATGGCCGCGTCGGAAATATCGAATTCGGGCGCCAAGGCCTCGGCGCACGCAATCGCCAGCGCCGCGTTGCGCATTTGGTGGCGGCCTTCCAAGGCGGGCGTGGGAAAGGCACGCTCGATCTCGCCCTGCGCGCCGTGGCCCTTGTAGAGCATGCCGCTGTCGGCTTGTGAGCGTCGCCCGCCGGCGGAACGCGCGAACCAGTCCGCGCCTTCCCAGATCAGCGGCGCACCGACCTCCTTGGCCTTCTTTTTGAGAACCTTTTCCCCCGCCCGGGTGCCTTGCGCAGCGACCACGCACGGCACGCCCGCTTTCAAGATTCCGGCCTTTTCGCCGGTGATGTCTTCGATGGTTTCACCCAAGTATTGCTGGTGGTCTATCGACACCGGGGTGATGCAGGTCAGGCGCGGCTGTTCGATCACGTTGGTCGCATCCAAGCGCCCGCCCAATCCGGTTTCCAAAATCACCACATCCGCGTCGTGACGTGAAAATGCCAAAAACGCCGCCGCCGTGGTGATTTCGAAAAAGGTGATCGGTTGACCCGCGTTGGCGCGTTCGCATTCTTCCAACACCGCGTTCAGTTCGTCGTCGTCGATGATCTGACCGGCGAGGCGGATGCGTTCGTTGAACGTCACCAAATGGGGCGAGGTGTAGACGTGGGCGCGATAACCCGCAGCCTCGACAAAGGCACGCAGAAACGCGACCGTCGATCCCTTGCCGTTGGTGCCCGCGACGTGCACCACCGGCGGCAATTTGCGTTCGGGATGATCGAGCGCTTCGAGCAACCGTTCCAGGCGCTCCAAGCTTAGGTCGATCAATTTGGGGTGCAGCGCCAACAGGCGCGTGAGAATGGTTTCGGTGCTCATGGTGGCCCTTAGGTAGGGCGCATGCCCTGCTGAATCAAGATCTCGGTTTGTCTTCGGGCGGGCGCGAACCGTGGGGAATGGGCGCGTCGATGATCGGTGCCGGTTTGGTATCGGGCATCATCACAGGCTCGGTCAACAGCTCCACCACTTCCGCCGGTGCGCCGGTGTTGCGCAACAACGACAGCACCCGGATGATGGTCGAACGCAGTTCCTTGCGCGGCACGACCATGTCGACCATGCCGTGGTCGAGCAGATATTCGGCGGTTTGGAAGTCGTCGGGCAGTTGCTCGCGGATGGTTTGCTCGATCACGCGCCGTCCGGCAAAGCCGATCACGCAGCCGGGTTCGGCGATCGCCACGTCGCCCAACATGGCGAACGACGCCGACACGCCGCCGGTGGTCGGATCGGTCAGCAGCACCAGATACGGCAGGCCTTTTTCCTTGACCTCTTCCACCGCGATGGTGGTGCGCGCCATCTGCATCAGCGACAAGATGCCTTCTTGCATGCGCGCGCCGCCCGATGCGGGAATGATGATCAACGACGCGTCTTGCACTTGCGCCAAGCGCGCCGCGGTCAAGATGCCTTCGCCCACCGCCGTGCCCATGGAACCGCCCATGAACGCGAAATTGAACGCCGCGACGACCACGTTCTGCCCGCCCATTTTGCCGTGGGCGACGATCAGGGCGTCGTCCTCGGCGGTCTTGGATTGGGAGTCCTTGATGCGCTCGGAATATTTTTTCAGATCGCGGAATTTCAGCGGATCGCTGACTTTCGATGAGAATTGCGCGGTTTTGTATTCGCCGCCGTCGAACAGCAGTTCAAGGCGCTTTCCAACGCCGATGCGCATGTGATAGCCGCAATGCTGACAGACGTGAATGTTGGCTTCCAGATCGCGATGAAAGATCATCTGCTGACAACTTGGGCACTGGTGCCACAGGTTTTCGGGGATGTCCTTTCCGCCGCCCACCAATTCCTTGAGCTTCGGCCTGACGAAATCCTTGAGCCAGTTCATGCGTATTCCTTCAACATCTTGCCCATTATTTTTTTGAACCGCGAACGCCGTTCGCAAGCTGCGTGACGAAGCCCAAGACCTCGCCCACCAAGCCCGGTTTGGCTTTACCGTCCGCATCCAGATTGTCATGGATGCGTTTAACCAGCGCCGACCCCACCACCGCAGCGTCGGCAACCGACGCCACATCGGCGGCCGCCTCGGGCGTGGTGATGCCAAAGCCCACCGCGACCGGCAAATCGGTGTGGCGGCGGATGCGTGTCACCGCCGCCGCGACATCGCCAACGGCGGCGGACGCCGTGCCGGTGATGCCGGTGATCGACACATAATAAACGAAACCCGACGCATTCTCCACCACACGCGGCAAACGCTTGTCGTCGGTGGTGGGGGCGGTCAGATAGATAAAGTTGATGCCGCCTTTGAGCGCCGGCAAGCACAGCTCGGCCTCTTCCTCGGGCGGCAGATCGACGATGATCAGGCCATCGACCCCGGCGGATTTGGCGTCAGCGACGAACGCCTCGACGCCGTAGTGGTGGATCGGGTTGAAGTAGCCCATCAACACGATCGGGGTGGCGTCGTCGCCCTTGCGGAATTCGCGCACCTGATCGAGGGTCTTGCGCAACGTCATGCCGTTTGCCAGCGCGCGCTGGGAACTGGCTTGGATCGCGGGGCCGTCGGCCATGGGATCGGAAAACGGCATACCCAGTTCGATGATGTCCGCGCCCGCACCGGGCAGGCCTTTGAGAATTTCCAGCCCCGTATCGCCGTCGGGATCGCCGGCAGTGAGGAACGTCACCAACCCGCCCCGGCCTTCGGACTTGAGATCTTCGAATCGTTTGGCGAGACGCGTTTTGACGGCCTTTGCATTGATCGCGTTCACAGGTTCACCCCCATATCGACACCCATGCTGGCCGCAACGGTGTTGAGATCCTTGTCGCCGCGACCCGACAAATTCACCACGATGATGTGATCTTTGGGTAGGGTCGGCGCGATTTTCATCACGTGGGCGATGGCGTGGGAACTTTCCAACGCGGGAATGATGCCTTCCAACTTGGTCAGCGTGTGAAATGCTTCGAGCGCTTCGTCGTCGGTCACCGGCACGTATTGGACCCGCCCGATGTCATGCAGCCAGCAGTGTTCCGGGCCGATGCCGGGATAATCCAGGCCCGCAGAAATGCTGTCGGCTTCCATCACTTGGCCGTCGTCGTCTTGCAGCAGGTACATGCGGTTGCCGTGCAACACGCCGGGCGAACCCGCCGTCAGGCTGGAGGCGTGTTTGCCCGTTTCGATCCCGCGCCCGGCGGCTTCGGTGCCGATGATCTTGACCTCGGCGTCGTCCAAAAACGGATGGAACAGGCCGATGGCGTTGGATCCGCCGCCGATGCACGCGACCAAGGTGTCGGGCAGGCGGCCTTCGGCGGCCATGCACTGTTCGCGGACTTCTTCGCCGATCACGGTCTGAAAATCGCGCACCATCATCGGGAACGGATGCATGCCCGCAGCGGTGCCGATCAGAAAATAGGTGGTTTCGACGTTGGTGACCCAGTCGCGAATGGCTTCGTTCATGGCGTCCTTGAGCGAGCACGAACCGACCGTCACCGGCTTGACTTCGGCGCCCAGCATCTTCATGCGGAACACGTTGGGCGCTTGGCGTTCGATGTCCTTGGTGCCCATGTAGATGGTGCACGGAATGTCGAACAGCGCGCATACCGTCGCGGTGGCGACGCCGTGCTGGCCTGCGCCGGTTTCGGCGATGATGCGGGTCTTGCCCATGCGCTTGGCCAGCAAGATCTGGCCGATGGTGTTGTTGACCTTGTGCGCGCCGGTGTGATTGAGGTCTTCGCGCTTCAAATAGACCTTCGCGCCGCCGAGTTTCTTGCTGAGACGTTCGGCGTGAAACAGCGGGCTGGGCCGACCGACGTATTGGGCCAGGTAATAGGCCTTTTCGCGGGCGAATTCGGGGTCGGCCTTGGCGGCTTCATAGGCCTCGGCGACTTCATGGACCAGCGGCATCAGGGTTTCGGCGACGAATTGTCCGCCGAAGATGCCGAAATGGCCGGTTTCGTCCGGGCCTTCGCGATACGTATTGGGCTTGCTCACAGGCTTAACTCACGGGCTTGGTTAAGGGCGTTCGCGCCGAAATGGGGCGAGCGCGGACCATAGCAAGCTCCGCGCCGGATTGCCAACGATTTGAACCGCCGAATGTGGCATTCGCGTGACCTTAAAGGGAATGGGCGCGTTGCAGAAATTGACGGATTTTTTCCACCGATTTCCGCCCCGGCGCGTCTTCGACCCCCGACGACACGTCGACGAAGCCCGCGCCGCTGGTTTTGACCGCCTCGGCCAGATTGCCTGCGTTGAGGCCACCGGCCAAAAGCCAAGGTTTCTGCCACTTTTCACCCGCGATCAGAGACCAATCGAAGCTCAAAGCGTTGCCGCCGGGCAGCGTCGCGTCCTTCGGCGGCTTGGCGTCGAGCAAGATGCGTTCACACACCTCTTCATACGTGTGGGCACGCGCAATATCGTCCGACCCTGCGATACCGATGGCTTTCATCACCGTCAATCCGGTAATGGCTTTGAGTTCGGCCACCCGTTCGACGGTTTCCGAACCGTGCAACTGGATCATGTCGAACGGCAACTGACGCGCGATGGATTGGGTCTCGGTATCGTTGGGGTTAACCATTAACGCGACCTTGATGATCCCTTCGGGCACGCGGGTCAACAAATCGCGCGCTTCGTCAATGGTGACGTTGCGCGGCGATTTTTCGAAAAACACAAAGCCCAGCATCTTCGCCCCGCCGGCTGCGGCGGCGTCGAGCGCTTCGGCGGAATTGATGCCGCAAATTTTGACGTCGATGGACATAAGGTATCCTAAGCGTTCCGATCCGCGGCGATCTTAGCCATCCCCGCACCGATAACCAAGCCCAACCAGGTGTTGAGGATGAATTCCGGCAAGATGTGCAGCGCCACGGACATGTGACCAAGCTCGACGTCGCCGAGCGCGCCGCCGATGAACGCGGCGATCACGAACAACACCAACGCGGTCGGCACCATCAAAAGCAGGCATTCGGCGATCATACCCAGCAGCGCCATCACCCCCGGCCAGCGCGGGTTTGGCACGGCCAAGCCCAAAAAGCTCGGCCCCGTCACCAGCCGTCCCAGCGCCCGGCTCTGCGCAACCCGCGACACCGAGGTGATGAACGACAATAAAAACAAGCCGTGCAGCGCATCGAAGGCGTAGCGTTCCGGCGGCCCCACCAAACGCGCCAAAATCACCACGCCGACCGACAGCACGAACGGCAACAGCGCCAAGCGCAACACCACCGGATAGGCCAGTGTCAGCGTTTGAATAGCTTGGTATGAAAGGCTACGAAAGGGCTTCGCATCCCCGGTATTGTGTTCGGGCGTCATGTTTCGACCTGTTGTTGCGGTCCGACCGGCTCCAAAGTTCGGTAGGCGATGGAATACATTGCAATCGTCACCCCATACCACAACCACGAAATCACCCCGAACACCACCATCGTGATGATCATGTTCGGTTCAAAACCGCTGCCCATCGCCATCGCCTCAGCCACGGACTGCATGAAGGCGTACGACCAAATACCAAAAATCAGCATATAGGGCAGCGACGCCACGAACAAAGCCACGAACATGCGCAGGGTGTTGCCCTTGGCCAGGGCCCAAGCCCCTTTAAACCGACGTCGCACCCCACCTTCTTGATCGAGTGCAATGGTCGGCAACACGAACCCCAGTCGAACGTAGATGGTCACACTTATAACCATCAATACAAGCACCACCATAAAAAACAGAATGCCAACCATGGCGCCCTCCGTGCCAACCAAGGCTGAAACAAGCAATTCCAATATGATCAGGCCCATCATGGAAACAAACATCGCCACAGAAGCAGTCACGAGAATAGCGATCACATAGCCCAAATAGCGCCATTCGCGCTTGCGCACCGTAAAACCCAGCGTCGGCGGCTGCTCGCCCAACAAAACGAAACGGTGCAGCGACACGAACACCGCGCACATCACCACCCACGACACCAGCATGTAGATGAAAAACATCGGATCGAACGCGGCGTCCAACTGGGCCTGCAAGGCGGCCGGATCAGTGTCCACCTGCAGTGCGGCATTGAGATCTTGAAAATTCCGATCCTGAAATCGAAAATTGACGATCCCCATCAACGCCATCGGCAGCCACAAGATCCGCACCATCGTGCCTGGGTTACCGAACACCACGCGGTAGCTGTCCGCCACCAGCGCGAAAATTTTCAATTTGGCGGTGTTTTCAACAAGGTCGTTGTCGCTCATAAGGCCCTCTCAAGCGGTCGATGCGCGCTCACTATAGGAAGTGACGCGGGCGCGGGCTAGAGCAAAACGGGTGGACAGGGTATCGGCCTCAGGCCAGTTCTTCGGCGATCAGGCGGGCGGCTTCGGTGGGGTCTTTGTGTCCGGTGATGGGCCGACCGATAACCAGATAGTCGGCGCCCAGATCAATGGCGTCCTTCGGCGTCACCACCCGGCGCTGATCGTCGGCGCTGGCCCAGGCGGGGCGGATGCCCGGCACAACCAGCATGAAATCGTGACCGACCGAGCCACGCAACGCGACCACTTCCTTGGCCGAGCACACCACACCGTCCAAACCGCTGGATTTAGCCAAGCGCCCGAGGCGCAGCACGTGTTCGAGCGGTTCTTCATCGATGCCGACTTCGGCCAGGTCTTCGCGCGCCATCGAGGTCAGCACCGTTACGCCGATGACGTTGGGGCGTTTGCCTGCCTCAGCTTGATCGGCCGCGCCGACGGCAGCCTCCATCATGCGCCGTCCGCCGCCCGCGTGCACATTGACGATGAATGGATTTAGCGCCAGCGATGCGCGGATCGCACCCGCCACGGTGTTGGGAATGTCGTGATACTTGAGATCGAGAAACAACGGCATGCCGCATTCGGTGACGCGGTGCGCACCTTCGGGGCCGTGGGCGGTGAAGAACTCCTTGCCGAGCTTCACCCCGCCGACAGAGCCCTTCAAGCCATGAGCAAGCTCAACCGCGCGCCCGACATCCGTAGTGTCCAGCGCGACGAAAATACGTTGCCATGCGTGTTCGATCCCAACCATGAGACTCTTTTACCTCGCACCTACACAACGGCAAAGACTTAATTGTACAAAAATAAATCGCGTCACATCGCGCAAGAAATCAGGCCGCGCTTTGTGGTTTGGGCAGTTGACCCTGGACGCCGGACGCGGGCCCGTGTTCGATGGTCGTGGCGCGAGCCTTCCGTTCATTGGCGGCGGCATGATCTTGCAAGGTCTTGATGCCCTTAAGTTCGGCTTCCAGGTGAGCGGTTTTTTCACGTTCCGTTTTCAATTCGCGGCGTGCGACTTCACCGTTATAGGATTGCTTGCGCAATTCCGAACGCAGCCGTCCTGCGCCCGCCCACGAGACCACCCCGCCCAGCACCACGCCAGCGCCGAGCACGATGGTCAGCAGCAAATACAACGGCACATCGAGCGTCATGGCGAACGGCCACAGGTTGAGCGTCGCCGCCTCTTTGTTGTTGAGCGCGAAGATCACCACGGCCACCGCCGCAGGCACCATAATCAGCCACGAGATAAGACGCCTCAAAGGCTTGCCCCCGTCTTGGTCGATCCGTCAACCGCGCCGTCTTGGTCAAGACGTGCGTCGGCGCGGACGGATCAGCCCATGTTCAGTTTTTCGCGCAGCTGCTTACCGGTTTTGAAGTACGGAATGTACTTGGCCGGGACCTCGACCGCTTCGCCGGTACGCGGGTTGCGCCCCGTGCGAGAGCCGCGTTCCTTGACCGAGAACGCGCCGAAGCCGCGCAGTTCAACCCGGTCGCCTTGAGCCAGCGCATCGGTGATTTCGTCGAAAATGGTGGTGACGATACGCTCCACATCGCGCAAATAGAGATGCGGGTTGGCTTCCGCGAGCCGTTGAATCAATTCAGATTTCGTCATGCTTTCACCTCCTGTCGGACCTACCCATTGCGGCAAAACCCCAGGCAATCCGGGCCAAAACCCGATGTAAAACGCCTCGGTCGATCTCCGAAACTGGACCCAATTGCCCATCCCAGCGCCGCGCGGCCAACAGCTATAGATTAGGGTGCCAAACCGAGAGCAACCCGTCAAGTGTAAGTCGTTCTGAAACCAGCGCTTTTCCAAACGCTCCAAAAACGCGTTCGACGACGTCGGGACGCGGATATTTGGGCTTTTTGTCGACCACAGGCAAATCGGCCTCCAAGCCCTTCTCCGTTTCCAGCCACGCGACCGCCTCGGCTTCGCCGCCGATGGCGTCGATCAGCCCGGCGTCCAAAGCTTTTTTGCCGGTGAACACGCGCCCGTCGGCCAACGCCTTGGTGGCGTCGATATCCATGGCGCGGCGTTCCGCGACCATATCGACGAACAGGTCGTACATGTCCATCACCACCTGCTGGACGTGTTCGCGGGCGTCGTCGGACAACGGCTCCATCGGATTGGGCTGCGCTTTCAACGCGCCGCTTTTGATGGTTTCCGGCTTCACCCCGATTTTGTCCATCAATTGGGTTACGTCAGCGGTTTGCATGATCACGCCGATGGAACCCGTCAGCGTGCCTTGGCGGGCGAAAATGCGATCTGCGCCGATCGCCGTCATATAAGCCGCCGACGTCGCGGTCGAGCCCATCACCGCGACCACCGGTTTCTCTGTAGCCACGTCGCGCAGACCGAGATAGAGGTTTTCCCCACCGACCACCGTGCCGCCGGGACTGTTGATTTCAACCAGAACGGCCTTGATGTGGTCGTCGTCTTTCAGCTCTTGCAGCAATTTGTCGCGATGGCGGTCTTCGACGATGATGCCCGTTATGTTGACCCGCGCGATGCGCCCGCCGCCCAACAGCTCGCCGGCGCTGAGCCCATCGCTGAAAGCGCTGTCTTGACCCAGCGTGCGCGCCAGCACGACGGCGATCAACGCGGTGATGCTGATCGCCGCAACCACCTTCCACAACATCGCCTGACGGCGTTGACGGCGGCGTTCCATAAGCTTGTCGGTATCGAGGGACATGTGCGGGCTCATCTTTCAAACACGAATAGGCGCGCAGTCTAACACAACCACACATCGTGCAAGGGTCAAAAAAACGCCCCCGACCTGATGGCCGGGGGCGTTGTTTTTGTCGTTCGAAAAGAAGACTTAGTCGTCGGAAGACGCGTTCTTTTCTTGCAACGCGGCGCCGAGGATGTCGCCCAGGGATGCGCCGGAGTTGGACGAACCGTAGTCCTGCATCGCCTGCTTTTCTTCCTGGAACTCGAGCGCTTTGATCGAAAGCGTCAGCTTGCGGCTGGATGCGTCGATCTGCGTGATCTTGGCATCGACCTTTTCGCCAACAGCGAAGCGGTCGGGACGCTGTTCGGAACGCTCGCGGCTGAGTTCGGTCTTGCGGATGAAGCCCGGCACGCCGTCGCCGGCGGTGACTTCGATGCCACCGTCGGTGATGCCCGTGATTTCACAAGTCACAACGGTGCCGCGCTTGAGACCGGCCATGCCTTCTTCAAACGGATCCTTGGAGAGCTGTTTGATGCCGAGAGAGATACGCTCTTTCGCCACGTCAACGTCCAGCACCTTGGCTTTGACGATGTCGCCCTTCTTGAAATCCTTGATGGCTTCTTCGCCGGACTGATCCCAGCTGAGATCGGACAGGTGAACCATGCCGTCGATTTCTTCGGTGAGACCGATGAACAGACCGAATTCGGTGATGTTCTTGATCTCGCCTTCGACTTCGGTGCCCACCGTGTGGGTGGTGAGGAAGCTGTCCCACGGGTTTTCGCCGCACTGCTTGAGGCCGAGAGAGATGCGGCGCTTGTCGGGATCGACATCGAGCACCATGACTTCGACTTCTTGGCTGGTGGAAACGATTTTGCCCGGGTGGACGTTTTTCTTGGTCCAAGACATTTCGGACACGTGCACCAGACCTTCGACACCGGCTTCCAACTCGACGAACGCGCCGTAGTCGGTGATGTTGGTGACGCGGCCCTTGAGCTTCGCGCCGACCGGGTATTTGGCGCCAACGCCTTCCCACGGATCGGACTCGAGCTGCTTCATGCCCAGCGAGATGCGCTGCGTATCGGCGTTGAAGCGGATGACTTGAACCTTAACGGTTTCGCCAACCTGCAAAGCTTCGGACGGGTGGTTGATGCGCTTCCACGCGATGTCGGTCACGTGCAGCAGACCATCGACGCCGCCGAGGTCCACGAACGCACCGTAATCGGTGATGTTCTTGACCACGCCTTCGAGCACGTCGCCTTCGGCCAGCTTGCCGATCAGTTCGGAACGGGCTTCGGCGCGGGTTTCTTCCAGCACGGCGCGGCGCGACACAACGATGTTGTTGCGCGAGCGGTCCATCTTCAAGATCTGGAACGGCTGCGGCATGTTCATCAGCGGGGTGACGTCGCGCACCGGGCGGATGTCGACCTGGGAACCGGGCAGGAACGCCACAGCGCCGTTAAGATCAACGATGAAGCCGCCTTTGACGCGGCCAAAGATGGTGCCGTTGACGCGTTCTTGCGCTTCGAACAGCTTTTCGAGCTGGATCCAAGCTTCTTCGCGACGGGCTTTTTCGCGCGAAAGACGGATCATGCCGTCGCGGTCTTCGTAACGCTCGATAAACACGTCGATCTGGTCGCCGAGCTTAACGGCCTGGGCGTCAGCGCCGACGCCGAATTCCTTCAACGGAATACGGCCTTCGGACTTCATGCCGACGTCAACCAGAACGGCGTCGCCGTCCACACGCAGCACGGTGCCGGTGACGACGCTGCCTTCGAGCATGGAATTCTGGGCAAAGGACTCTTCGAGAAGGTCCGCAAAATTTTCAGTGGTCATAAGACTAGGTCTTCCTTTTTTTTCACATTCCTGGCCAGTCGGTTGGTTCCGACGGTCTTTAGATCAAACAAAAATCCACATCCCTATTGCGGGATATGGGGCTTAAACACTTCTGAAAATCGATGATCAGAAGAGGTTCTTGGCGACGATGAAGTCGAGCGCCGCGGCAAAAGCCTGATCGGCGTCCATATCGCTGGTATCGAGCACCAAAGCGTCAGTTGCGGCGGCCAGCGGCGACGCACTGCGAGAACTGTCGCGGGCGTCGCGTTCCTTCATATCGTCCAGAACGCGCGCATATATAGCTTCAAGGCCGCGTTCCTGCAACTCTTTAAAGCGCCGTTTGGCGCGGATTTCGGTGCTTGCGGTCACAAAAAGCTTCACTTGGGCGTTCGGACACACGGTGGTGCCGATGTCGCGGCCGTCGAGGATCGCCCCTTTGGCCGGGCTTCCGTCGGCCAAGGCGGGCGGATTTTCGGCGAAATCGCGCTGAAAATCCAACAACGCGGCGCGCACGCCGGGCACCGCGGAAACCTTGGATGCGGCTTGCGCGGCTTCGTCGGTGCGCAGTTCGGGATTGTCCAACTCCGCCGGGTTCAAGGCCCGCGCGGCATCCTCAGCCGCCTGGGGGTCTTCCGGGTCTCCGCCCGACGCCAGCACTTTGTAGCCGGTGGCGCGATACAGCAGCCCGGTATCGAGCTTGGCCAGTTGAAAATGGGCCTCCAGCCGCTTGGCCAAGGTGCCCTTGCCCGCCGCCGCAGGGCCGTCGATGGCGAAAATAACGCTCATGCTCACGCCTCCCTTTCACTGAATTGTGCGCCGAGACCTTCCATCAGGTCGCGAAAACCGGGAAAACTGGTGTCAATGGGGCTGGCGTCATCGACGCTGATGGGCTTTGCGCTTGCACATCCCAGCACCAAGAACGACATGGCGATGCGGTGGTCGAGGCTGGACGCCACCGTGGCCCCACCCGGCACCCGTTTGCCCGTGCCGCCGACGCCTTTGATCGCCAACCAGTCGTCACCTTCTTGCAACTCGACGCCGCACGCCTTGAGACCCGCGGCCATCACGCTCAAGCGGTCGCTTTCCTTGACCCGCAATTCTTCCAAGCCTTCAAAGCGGCTTTCGCCCTGGGCGCACGCGGCGGCGGCGAACAACACCGGATATTCGTCGATCTGCGCCGGGGCGCGACTGGCGGGAACGGTGCAGCCCTTGAGCAGCCCGGACGTCACGCGCACGTCGCCGACGATTTCGCCGGCCTCGATGCGTTGGTTCAAAATCTCGATGTTGGCGCCGAAATCCTTGAGCGTTTCCACCACCCCGGCGCGCAACGGATTCAAACCGACGTTGGTGACGGTGATGTCGCTGCCGTCGACGATACAGCCCGCGACCAGCGCAAACGCGGCCGACGAAATATCGGCGGGCACGATGACGTCGCGCCCCTTGAGTTCCGGCTGGCCCTTCAACGTGATGCGCCGCGCGCCGCCGTCGAGTTCCTCGACCCGCACGTCCGCGCCGAAATGGGTGAGCATTTTTTCGGTGTGGTCGCGGGTCGGCTTGGGTTCGATCACCACGGTTTCACCGGGCGCACCCAAGCCCGCCAGCATCACCGCCGACTTGACCTGCGCCGACGCCACCGGAAGCTCGTAGGTGATCGGCATGGGGTCTTGCGCGCCGGTCATGGTCAGCGGCAAGCGTCCGCCCTCCGATGCCTCGAACACCGCGCCCACCTGACTCAACGGATCGATCACCCGCTTCATCGGGCGCGACGACAAAGACGCATCGCCCGTGAACGTGGCCTTCAAGCCCTGGCCCGCCACAAGGCCCATCAGCAACCGCGCCGCGGTGCCGGAATTGCCCATATCGAGGTCGCAATCAGGCGTCAGCAACCCACCGACGCCCAGGCCGTTCACCACCCATTCGCCGCTCTCCAGCCGCTCGACCTTGGCGCCCATCGCGCGCATCGCGTCCGCGGTGCACAGCACGTCTTCGCCTTCCAGCAATCCGGTGATTCGCGTTTGCCCCAACGCGACCGCACCCAACATCAAAGCACGATGCGAAATGGACTTATCGCCGGGAACGCGAACAACGCCGCGTAGCGGGCCGGAAAGGTGGGATGTCAAAGAAGGCAAGGTTTTTGGCCTCAAAGCAGAAAAGGGAAAGTCAGTTATGCGGTCTCTAGCACGTTTTTCCTTTTGACAGAACCCGCGGAACGTGGCAATTGCGATTGTCATATCTTTATACGTCCCAAGAACTGCGGAGACTGGCCCGTGGCGAAGCCCAACCTAGGTGAAAAACACGATTGCCCGAACTGCGAAACGCGCTTTTTTGATCTTGGCAAAGTGCCCCCGACTTGTCCCAAATGCTCAACCGTGGTTGAGGTGGGCAAGCCGAAGGCCAAAGCCAAAGCAGAGCCGATCGCAGCACCGGTGAAATCCAAAATCGCAACCGATGACGACGATGATATCGATCTGGATATCGATCTGGACATCGAGGTCGATGACGATGTCGATCTCGACGACGACGACGACGACGATTTGATCGAAGATACGTCCGATCTCGACGACGATGACGACGGCATCTCCGGCGTCATCGACACCGGCGACAAAGAAAACCTCGACAACTGAACGACCGCCGCGCGCAAAATGCCGCGGCGTTCGCATGTCGGGACGAAAATGTCACCCGGGTGTCATTTTTCCCCTTGCGCAAACAGGGACACGCCTTTAAGTTCCCGCCGCACACGCCCCATGGCCAGATTTGGCCGACCCAACCGGGGCGCTGCCAAACATTCGGGGCCGTAGCTCAGTTGGGAGAGCGCTACAATGGCATTGTAGAGGTCGTCGGTTCGATCCCGTCCGGCTCCACCATCAAAACCCCTTGGGAAACCAAGGGGTTTTGTCCGTTTTGGGCGATAGCCTATCCGTGACCAACGACTTGTGACCCGTGAGATGCGGTATCGCCTTATATTTATATACCGATGGCGATAATCGAGTTCGGTTCGGAACCTAATAATTAACTAAGTACAGACTCTCTGGGAGTGGCGCTTGAACCCCGGCTTGTTCGGCTTACCTATTCACCAGCCACCTCATGACACGGATCAACCGATACCATTGTCCGCCATCGTGCTTGTGTTACATTCTCGCTGGCGCCAGCGCCGTGTATGTGCTGAGCGTGCTTAGAGCTTGTTGTTTTCTGGCATGACGCAAAGACTGAAGAGAACGGATTTTTTATAGATGCCCCAAACACCCGAAAAAATCGAACAAGAAGACGGAACGATCGAGTGGCAGATTGATGGAACCTTGCACCGTGAAGACGGCCCGGCCGCCATTCGCCCCGATGGTTCGCAGGGTTGGTTTTTGAACGGCAAACAACATCGCCTGGACGGCCCGGCCGTTGAGCTTGCCGATGGCACCAAGGAATGGTGGGTAAACGGCAAATTGCACCGTGAAGACGGCCCGGCCCTTATCGAGGCGTATGGATCCAAGGAATGGTATTTCAACGGCAAGCTTCATCGCGAAGACGGTCCGGCTGTTGAAAGAGACGATGGAACTTTGCAATGGTGGTCACATGGCACCCGTCACCGCGATGACGGCCCCGCCGTGATCGAGCCGCAAGAAATGCAGCAGTGGTGGGCCAAGGGCAAACTGCACCGCGAAGATGGACCCGCCATCGAATATGAAGACGGCACGCAGGAATGGTTCCTGTTGGGCGTGCCTGCAACGGAAGATGTGGTCATGGATGCCGACAAACGCGCCGAATTCATCAAAAAACAGATAGACCCCGTTTAAGAAGCGAGAAGCCGGGGTTCGGCACGGCGGCCCGCGTCGGATGATCTCACAAGGTTGTTGCGGGCAGACAAAAAGAAAGGGAGGCGTCCAGCGCCTCCCTTTCTGCATTCCTAAACGGGCTTCGCACGCCCGTCAGCAAAGCTTACGGCTTTTTCGGAGTTTCGTAGGGAACTTCCTTTTGCCACTCGACCCATTCGGTCTTGTAGCCAACGAAACCTTTTTCGTTCACCGGTTGCTGCTTCGTGGTGTAGTACTCGGTCTTGCCATCAGGGACCGGGTCTTTAGCGTTTACGTTACCCATAATTCAACTCACCTGTTGTCTAGTTACAAACCGAGACAGTTCCCTGCAAAACTGCGAACACCCCACCCCGGCATGAAGATTTTTTCATATTTCAATGTTGGAATATATAGGATGGTTTTGTCGGAGGGAAGCAGCTTTTTACACCCCATAACTGCAGAGCCGACAAAGCAAGATCAAAAACACCGGCAATCGGCAACGCGGCAGCGGCCCCCATCTCGTCGACAGACTTAGGTATGACGATGCATTTCCGACCAGCACCTAGGACAGGAACTGCGGCAAAGGTCGGTGGAATCGAGTTGAACAATTGTGCGCCGCACCATGGCGGATTGGATGACCGGCACCATCCCCAACGCAGATCGGATGGGGCGTTTGATGGGCCGAGAATCAGCCCATTTTCGATCTGGATTCATTATGGATAAGCTGAAATCTTGCTGAAACACACGGATATACCTACTAAAATTTCCAGTGTGTCCTTGAGCAAAAAATTAAATTGCCGCGCGTTTGATCATTTCCATCATTCTGATTGTCAAATCAAGATTCCTTTATATAATGCCTCGCTAATGGAAAAGACTCTAAACACATAGATTTTTCAATAATTGACGACTACGACACGGGAGGAATTGATGTTCGCCAGTAATCCATTCGCTGATCTTGCGACGACCATTCCGCTTAACGTTATCCAAGGTTATGTCATTTTAATGGCGATCTTGGTCGTTGGCGGAACGGTTGTGGACATGATCCACAAGAAAAGCGCCAAATACTTTTTTGCCAAAGCCAAATCCGCCGAAGCTGCACGTACGCGAGTACTGGGTGCCGGCGACAAGATCGGCATCGCCGTTAGCACGGTTGTCGTAGATGTGGCGACGTCGGGGGAGTTCTGCAACCCCAAACGCCGGATTTCGCACCTGTTCACCATGTACGGTTTCATTCTGTTCATTTTGACGACCGTTGCCTTGGTGTTCGCCTACCCGACCCACGAAGCTCCGGGCATCGTCTCTCAGCTCTGGCACCTGGGTGCCGCGATGGTCATGTTCGGCGGTTACTGGTTCTGGTTCTTCATCCGCGTCGATGTCGCTGCTGAAGGTGTTCCCTGCTACCGCATCGTGAAGGCTGACATGTTCATCCTGTCCCTGCTGGGCACCACGACCTTCGGTCTGGTCTGGGCCATCCTGCAAGCCAAAGGCGTCGCCGTTTGGACGACCCTGTTCCTGGCGTTGTTCATCATCTCCGCTACGGTTCTGTTTGCCGGTGTCTTGTGGTCGAAGTTCGCTCACATGTTCTTCAAGCCGGCGGCTGCTTTCAACAAGCGCGTCATCAAAGCCGATGGTTCCCGTGAAAACCTGCCGGAGCCGGTAGATCTGACGGACCCCGCATTGCAAAAGCGGTTCCCCGATATCCCGGAATACATGGGCACGAACCCGTCTTACATGGGCCTTGGCATCAAGCGCGAGCAGCCTAAGCACTACTAATCAAACCTGAAAGATTCTTTCTAACAGGGAAGGAAACGAATTATGCCTACTTTTGTCTACATGACACGATGTGACGGCTGCGGACACTGCGTTGATATCTGCCCGTCCGACATCATGCACATCGACACGACCTACCGTCGTGCCTACAACATCGAACCGAACATGTGCTGGGAGTGCTACTCCTGTGTGAAGGCTTGCCCGCAGAACGCCATCGACGTGCGCGGCTACGCCGACTTTGCACCGCTCGGCCACAGCGTCCGCGCTGTCCGTGACGAGGAAAAGGGCGTCATTGCTTGGCGCATCAAATTCCGCAACGGCAAGAAAGACCTGAACCTGCTGGCTCCGATCACCACCAAGCCCTGGGGCACGGCCATCCCTCAACTCGCCAACGCTTCTGCTCCTTCTCAGGAACAGCGCGACAGCCAGTTGCTGTATAACGAGCCGAAGTACATCCGTATGGATGACGGCGGGTTGCATACCCTGGAATCCAACGGACTCCAGATGAAGAAGGGGGTCTACTACTAATGGCTTACAAAACTATCGTCGAAGATAACATCGACATCCTGGTCGCCGGTGCTGGCCTTGGCGGTACGGGCGCAGCTTTCGAAGCCCGCTACTGGGGTAAAAACAAGAAGATCGTGATTGCCGAAAAGGCCAACATCGACCGTTCCGGCGCTGTTGCCCAGGGTCTCTACGCGATCAACTGTTACATGGGCACCCGTTTTGGTGAAAACAACCCGGAAGACCACGTGCGTTATGCCCGCATCGACTTGATGGGCATGGTGCGTGAAGATCTGCTGTTCGACATGGCCCGCCACGTCGACTCCGCGGTCCACCAGTTCGAAGAGTGGGGCCTGCCGATCATGCGCAACAAGGAAAAAGGTTCCTACCTGCGTGAAGGTCGCTGGCAGATCATGATCCACGGTGAATCCTATAAGCCGATCGTGGCCGAAGCCGCGAAGAAGTCGGCCGACAAGGTTTACAACCGTGTCTGCGTCACCCACCTGCTGATGGACGAAGCCAAAGAAAACCGCGTTGCCGGTGCCGTTGGTTTCAACGTCCGCACGGGTAACTACCACGTCTTCAAATCCAAAACCGTGATTTGCGGCGCAGGTGGTGCATCCAACATCTTCAAACCGCGTTCCGTGGGTGAAGGCGCCGGTCGCGTTTGGTACGCACCGTGGTCCTCTGGTTCCGCTTATGCGTTGATGATCAACGCCGGCGCGAAAATGACCCAGATGGAAAACCGTATCGTTCTGGCTCGCTTCAAGGACGGTTACGGCCCGGTCGGTGCTTACTTCCTGCACCTGAAGACCTACACGCAAAACGCATACGGTGAAGAATACGAATCCAAGTGGTTCCCGGCCCTGCAACAGATGGTCGGCAAGGAATACCTGGATCCGGAACTTTCCCACGCGACGCACCGTCCGATCCCGACCTGCCTGCGTAACCACGCGATCATCAACGAGGTGAACGCCGGTCGCGGTCCGATCCACATGGTCACCATGCACTCGTTCCAAGACCCGCATCTGGAAGAAATCGGCTGGCACAACTTCTTGGGTATGACCGTTGGTCAGGCCGTTCTGTGGGCTGCCACGGACGTTGACCCGAAGAACGAAAACCCGGAACTGACCACGTCCGAGCCGTACGTCATGGGTTCCCATGCCACCGGTTGCGGCGCTTGGTGCTCCGGTCCGGAAGACGTGTCCCCGCCCGAATACCAGTGGGGCTACAACCGCATGATGACCGTCGAAGGTCTGTTCGGCGCCGGTGACGCGGTCGGCGGTACGCCGCACGCGTTCTCGTCCGGTTCCTTCACCGAAGGCCGCATCGCTGCGAAAGCTGCTTGTAAGTACATCGACGACGGCAAGGCCGAAGGCATTCGCGTTTCCGAAGCGACCATCGCCAAGCTGCGTGAAGAAGTCTACAAGCCGATGGAACACTACAAGGTTCATCGCAACGAGATCGTGGCTGGTGAGGTCAACCCGAACTACCACAACCCGCGTCAGTCTCTCGACCGTCTGCAAAAGCTGATGGACGAATACTGCGGTGGCGTGACGGTCAACTACATGACCAACGACAAACTGCTGAACATTGGCCTCAAGAAGCTCAAGATCATGGAAGAAGATCTCGAGAAGATTGCTGCCAAGGACCTTCACGAATTGCTGCGTGCCTGGGAAGTCAAGCACCGTCATCGTACGTCCGAGTGTGTGATGCAGCACACCTTGTTCCGCAAGGAAACCCGTTGGCCGGGTTACTACTACCGTGGTGACGCCATGAAACTGGATGACGAAAACTGGCACGTTCTGACCGTGTCGCGCCGTGATCCGAAGACTGGCAAATACACCATGGAGAAGGCACCCCTGTATCACTTGGTTGATGTAGAAAAAGCTGCAGCAGCCGAGTAATCTTCATACACCCCGGCAGAAGGTCGCTTCGATCTTCTGCCGGGGCATGAAAAAAGATCAGCATTCCCGTGTTGATCTTTTTTTATGCCCCAGCAAGATTTTCTTTTCAGTGTGACTGAGGACTCAAATGAACATTACCGAACTCACCGACGATGAAATTTTGACCGTTGCCGAGCCGTTGTGGACGGAGCTCGTCAGGGCTTCCAACGAAGGTAAATACGGAAAATTCATCCGCAACTTTGACTACAGCCTGATCCAAGGCTTGAACGAAATCGAAGTCGGCAAGCAATTCGCGCAAAGCGAACTGACCCGGAGCCTTTCCGAGGTCTACGACTATCTCGGCATGATCCGTCGTGGCCTCCATGTCACGGTTTTGTACCGTGTGCGCAGCACCAAGAAGGAAGGCGAATGGCTCGGCCGCTTGGTTCTCGGTTTCAATGACCAAGACGAGATCAAGATTTTTGGCGCCTCCGTCTTCTAAGACCCCGATTGTGACCTGATATGAGCGAAACGATTCAAGATAACAAGTTTGTCGAACTCAGCTACAAGGTGATCGACCAAAAGTCGGGCGAAAGCCTGATCGCGGTGGAATACCCCATCGGCTACGTGCACGGCATGGCGAGCGCTCTGGATGAAAGCGTCACCAAAGAATTAGAAGGCAAGAAAAAGGGTGACATCATCGAGGTCCCCATCGATTGCAATATACTCTATGGCCCGCGCGATGAATCCTTGGTCTTTACCGACCGCATCGAAAACGTCCCCGAAGAATACCGGGAAGTCGGCACCACCATCACCATGGAAAATGCCAAAGGCGAACCCCGCAACTTCATCGTCACCCGCATGGACGACACGACCCTCACGGTCGACGGCAACAATCCACTTTCTGGCCGTCACGTGATTTTCAAGCTCGAGGTCCTGAACGTCCGGAACGCCACCGAGGAAGAAATCGAATTCGGCGGCGCGATCGTCGATGAGCCGGACGTCGGCGGAGCCGTCAAGGTGCCGATCTAAGAGATCGTCGCATCCACCGGCGAGCCCACCGCGTTTCTCGAAGGCTCCGAAGCACCGGCTTCGGAGCCTTCGTTCTTTTGGTGCTTTAGCCGAATTTGATCGAACGCACTCTACGCCGCACCGTCAATACGGCGGATGAATTCCTTGAGGATGCGTTCATACAGTTCGTCTTTGAGCACCTTATCCTCGACCTGGGTTTCCAGCGATGGGTTATCGTTGACTTCGATGATCATCAGGCCTTTGTCGGTCTGCTTCAGATCGACGCCGTACAAACCGTCGCCGATCAAGTGGGCGGCCTTGCGGGCGACCTCGACCACTTCGGCAGGGGCATCCTCGACCGCGAAGGTTTTCCAGCCGCCTTGGCGAAAGCTGCCATCTTTGCCGTGATTGACGATTTGCCAGTGATTGCGCGACATCAGGTATTGACAGACATAGAGCGGCTCGCCCCGCAGCACGCCGACGCGCCAATCAAACGGCGTGTAGACGAATTCCTGCGCCAAGATCAGGCGTGAACTTTTCAACAGGTCCGCGCCGCCATCGAGCACTTGCTGGCGTGTTTCCGCCTTGTGCATGCCGCGCGAAAACGATCCGTCGGGAATTTTCAAGATGATCGGATAGCCCAGTTCCGCTTCCAGTTCGGCAGCGGTTTCGGGACCGAAGTCGAGACGGTTGACAACCCGCGACTTGGGCGTCGGCAAGCCGTGTCGTTGCAGAAGTTCGTGCAGATAGACCTTGTTGGTGCAGCGCAGGATCGAGGTCGGATCGTCGATCACCACCAGACCTTCCTGCTCGGCCTTCTTGGCAAACTGGTAGGTATAGTGGTCGATGGACGTGTTGGTGCGGATAAACAGCGCATCGAATTCGGGCAGACGGCGATAATCCTTCTTGGTGATCAGTTCCACGTCCATGCGCAGGCCTTGACCGACACGCCTAAACTTTTCGAACGCCGCCGCGTCGGACGGCGGCAACGCTTCGTCCGGATCGTACAAAATCGCGAGGTTGTATTGAGCGGGCGGGCGCCCCCCGCTCAGTTCCTTGCGGGTGCGGGTGTAGGTGCGCATCGCATCGTAAAACATCGTCGCCAGATCGCCGGGCACCTGGTGCAGACCCAGCGGGCGGATGGCGGAGATTTCCCAGCGTTTGCCCGGCTTAATGTCGAGTTGCAAAATCGGATAACGGAAGGTGTCGAAGCATTCCGCCGCCAACCGCTTGAAGCGCGAATCGTCGGGCTTGCCGAAAAACACGGTCAGCGAAAAGGAGCTTTCCGGTGCATCCGCCAGCCGTTTGATGATGCGGTTCAAGATGGTGTTCAGTTCCGCCAGGGCAAAGGCGTAGAGGTTCTTGCGTTGCAAGCTCAACACGTCGGCCACCGTGGGCATCGGGATCTGGCCGCGGGCTTCGGCCAGCAACGAGCAATAATAGCCGGCACTCAGATAATCGTAATGGCGGCACAAATTGATGACCCGCGCGGGCCGACGCTTGTGCTTGGTCTTATTGGTGAGAAACGCGTCGGCGCTGATGAGGTTGAAGCCTTCCGCGGGACCTTTCCAATCGCTCAGGCGGTCGACGATGATGGCGTAACGTGGCATTCAGAGTTTGCCCTTTCGCAAAGGATGAATGACAACCGAGGCAAAGTGCTTGCGGCTTCCGAACCGCATCATGCGCGTCAGTTCCGCGCGGGTGATGGGGATACCGATGCAATCCGTGTCGAAGCGATTCTTTTCCGGTTCAGGAAACGGGTCGTTGATATAAATGAAGTGCTCGTCGAACGCGCTCAGCACCACCCAGTGCGGCTCTTTGTCGCCGCTCAGCCGATACGCACTGATCAAGACGATGGGAATATGGCCGCGCCTGATGTGCTCGCACAGTTCGTTCGCATCCATCGGCTCGCCGCGCATGGCGATGTCCGTTTCGGCGGCTTCTTCGAGAAAGCCTTCCTCGACCATGCGAATGACGTCTTTTTTGTCTTCGCTGCGCACCGACGAAATGAACATTTCGGTTTCGTCGCTCATCGCCACGTCGACGCCGAACCCGCGCCGCCACGCCGCCAACGCAAGCCCCAGCGCGCCGCAACCGCCGTGCCCGGCGGTCATGAAAATGGTGGTGGCTTCGCGCCACAGCTGCAGTTCCAACTGGCGGTTGACGGTCAGGCCGGGCTGCAGGGTTTTCATCGCCATGATCAGACAGGCCGGGCCGCAGGTGAAGTTCAGCGTTTGGGCGTAATATGGCACACGATTGAGGTCTTGCGCCAAATGCGGGGCGAGACGCTTTTCCATGCGCACCGCGCTGGCGTGATCCTCATAGTAATCGGGATGTATGGCAAAGGCACGATATCCCAATTGATGATACAGGCTTTGCGCGGCGGCGTTGTCTTGGTGAACCTCCAAGCGCATGCGCGTGGCGTCGCGGTCCAGCGTGCGACTTTCCGCTTGCGTCAACAAAGCACGCGCGATGCCGCGACCGCGCAAGTCGGGATCGACGGCCAGAGAATACAACCGCGCCAAGGCGGTGTTGGGATGAAACAGCACCAGCGCGTATCCGTTCAGGAGGTGATCGTCGTCTTCATCGACAAGCACCATTGCCTTACCCTTGGCAAGAAAGCGGCGGAAGCTGCGGGCGGATAGGCGATCGGTCTCGAAACAGCGGTTTTCGAGATCGACTAAAGCGGGCACGTCGTCAACGACAGCATCCCTGATCATATCTGCCTTCCCAGGGCCCTCGATGGGCCCAAATGCGGCGCTTCATATAGGCCTGTTCGTCACGCGCCGCAATGGAATTTTTAGCCATGAAATCAGACCTGTGAGCCTAGGGATATGATGTCACGAAACGGCGATTGCGACCAGCGTATCGAAGCCCGTTCATCATGCCTTGAGCACGTCGTCATAGCGCGCCGAAATTGCCTCGAACGCGTCGGCGGCAGTGGTTGCTTGCTGGCAGATCGCGGTCGCATGCCAGCATTTGAATCGCTTGCCCTGTTCAATGTTGATACACGGCGAACAACTGAGGTTCTTGTGAAACACCAAGTGCCCCGCCCCCGCAGGTCCATAGAGCACCGGCGTTTCGGGGCCGAAAAAACCCACCACCGGCGTGCCCGTAGCCGCCGCAATGTGCAACGGGCCGGAATCGTTGCTGATCACCAATGCGCTGTCTCGGCATATCTGCGCCAAGGACATGAGGTCCAGTTTGCCGGCCGCATTGACGACCCGTGCGCCCTGCGCTTCGGCATCCGATGCCACCGCTTGCACATAGGTTCGTTCGGACGGCGCACCGATGAACACGCAGGTCAGATCGAACCTTTGGCTCAAACGCGCCGCCAAATCGGCGAAACGAGCGGGGAACCAGCGCCGCTCGTAAGCCAATTCCCCGGCGTTGACGTTGATCACGACGTAACGCCCGCCACCCAGTTTCTCTGCCAGCGCTTCGGCGGGCTTGCGCAGCCCCGCCGCGATCTTCAGGGCTGGAACGGCCTCCGTCTCATTGACCCGGTAGCCGTAAGGCTCCAACAGGCTCAAAAAATTGCGCGACACGTGCCAATAGCTGTTGAACGGCACCCGGTGGCTTTGGATGTCGCCGCGATAAATACCTTGGGCGTGATAGCCGATGCGCACCGGCGCCCAGGACGCCAACGACACCACGGCGGACGCACGGGTGTAGAACTCCATGTCGATGACGACGTCATAGCGGCGGCGCAAGGTCGACCACAAGCAGCCGGCATACGCCACAACGGCGGCCCCGATGCTGCCGCCGAGATCAACGAAGTGGGTTTGATCGACATCTTCGATCATCTCCATCACTTGGCGGTTGCTCGACAGCGTCAAGAGGTGGATTTGTGCGTTGGGGAAGCGTTTGCGCACTTCGCGAAAAAATGGCGTCGCCAAAACCAGACTACCGATGCCGAAAAACTTGATCACCAGCATCTTGCGCACATGCTCAGGGTTCATGTCCCGAGGTCTGGGGATCATTTTCGCTGGTATGTGCAAAAGTCCGCAAACTATACTGCCAAAGACTTTTTCGATGTACTGAAGCGACGCCAAGCTGACGCTTTTGCGCTGATCAGGGTGATGCAATGAATTCGACACGCCGCGCGTTGCTCCTCAATCCCCCCGGTCGGGAAACCTATATCCGGGATTATTACTGTAGCAAACTTTCGCGTACCGGCTATACCTTCCCGCCGGTCGACCTGCTGCATGCGGGCGCACAGTTCAAACGCGCGGGATGGACCGTGCAGGCCATCGACGCCATCGTCCAAAACCTCGGCATCGCAGAAACCTTGACGGCAGCCAAAGCTGCGGCCCCTGACGCCGTGTTCACCCTGGTCGGCGCGGTCAGCGTGGACGAAGACGCCGAGTTTCTCAATGCCCTGCGCGTCGAGCTACCCCGCGCGATTATGATCGGCAGCGGCGACGTGTTGCGCGAACACGGCCGCCAATGGATCGAAAGTGGATTGCTTGACGCCGTTGCGCTGGACTTTTCCGCCGCATCGCCGGTGCGCTTCGCCAGCGGCGAGACCGAGGACCTGGTCGATCTGATCTACAAAACCGCTCACGGTATCGAACAAGGCCCCGACGACACCGGCAACGCAAAAAACTACAGCGTCGGCTTGCCGCCGCATGAATTGTTCAAGCCGTTGCCCTATCGCTTTCCCTTTGCCGCGCGCACCCCGTTCGCCAGCGTGCTGACGGATTATGGCTGCCCCTACCGCTGTTCGTTTTGCGTCATGTCCCAACTGCACTACCATGCCCGTCCGATCGAGGAGGTCGCCGCCGAGTTTGAACATCTTCGAGCCCTCGGCATTCGCGAATTTGCGCTGTGGGACCAAACGTTCGCCATCAGTCGGCCGCGCGCAACGGCGTTTCTCGACGTGTTGCCGGGCGGGCGAGATCGTTTCGGCTGGACCTGCTTCACCCGTCCCGACTGCATCGATGCCGAGCTGGCAAAAGCCATGGCGGCAAAGGGCTGCCACACCGTGATCATGGGCGTGGAAACCGCCAAGCCTGAAACATTGCAGGCTATTCAGAAAGATTTCGCGACCCCGGAAATGAAAGCTGCGTTCACCGCATGCCGCAACGCGGGGCTGGAAACGGTCGCCACGGTGATCGTCGGCCTGCCCGGCGAAACGGCGGACGACATCGAAGCGACCATGGATTTCGTCTGCCATTTGGATCCCGATTATTTGTCGGTGCACACCGCGATCCCGCGCGCCGGAACCAAGCTGCGCCGCCAGATGGTCGAACAAGGGTTGGTCAGCGAAGAACTGGCCAACATGGACCAAAGCGGCGAAACCTCGGTGCTGTCGAGCGACACCTTGAGCCCGCAGGAGATCTTGCGTCTGCGCAAGCGTTTCAACCGGCGTTTTTATCTCCGCCCGGGCTTTTTGCTGCGCACCGTGTGGCGCAACCTGATCAACCCGCGCCGCTTGATCGAACATGTCCGCCAGGGGCTCAGCTTGCTGTCTAAAAACGCCTAACGCGGCGATTGGGTGGCGAAGGCGATCCGACCGATGCCGCTTTGCTTGGCCATCGCCAATACTTCGGCGATGCGCTGATAAGGCACCGCGCCGTCACCGCCCAATTTCAGAACGCGCTGGGAATCTTCGTGGGCGATCGCCTTGAGGCGCGCCGGCAACAAATCGTCGCCGATCACGTCGCCATCCAAGCGCAAGGTGCCATCGGCCATCACCTCCAGCGTGGTGACATCGGGCTCGGTCATCGGCTCGGCGCTGGCCTTGGGCAGATCGACGCGCAATGCCTCGGCCATCAATGGCGCGGCGACGATGAAAATCACCAACAACACCAACATCACGTCAACCAGGGGCGTGACGTTGATTTCGCTCATTGGCTGATCGGGATCGCCGCCGGAAATGCCGCCCGCCATGTCACGCGCTCCCGTTCTTGTTCGCGCCAGCGAGGATGCGCACCGCGTTGGCTTCGACCACGCCGAACAGGCGGCGCAGTTGGCGCAGAAGCAGGTTATAGCCGACCACCGCCGGAATTGCAGTGAACAGCCCCGCCGCCGTCGCTACCAAGGCTTCGGCCACCGGCCCCGCGACCATGTCCATGCTCAAAGCCTCGGCCCCGCCCAAACTTTGCAGGGCGTGCATGATGCCCCACACGGTGCCGAACAGACCAATGAACGGTGCGGTGTTGCCGATGGTCGCCAGCAACGTCAAGCCCGCTTCCATGTCCAGGCGACTTTCACGCACCAGAGCACCCGCCATGGTTTCGCGCTCGTCGCCGGTGATGTCGGTCAGTCCCGTGACCACGTGGGCCGATGGCAGGCCGTATGCGGGGGCGCCTTGACCGCGATAGGCTCGTTCCCGTCGATAGACTGATGAAAGCTGCCACGATTTATAGACCATGATGGTCCAACTGATCACCGACAGCGCGATCAAGATGATGAACACCCCGCGTACGATCCAGTCGGCATCGCCCCACCACGACAGCAGCTCAAGATTTCCGCTTTCCACGTTTTAGTCCTTCTTATGCATCGTTCAGTTTAAATCGAATCGGCACTTCGACCGCCGCCGCGACCGGTACGCTGCCGCGTTTGGCCGGGGCAAAGCGCCAGGAACGCACGGCTTTCAATGCGGCTTTGTCCAACAGCATGAAACCGCTGGTTTTCTTCACCGTCACCGACGTCGGCAGTCCTTGGGCCGAGACTTCGACCAGTAAAAGCACCACACCTTCCATACCGCGTCGTTGCGCCAGCGGCGGATACGACGGCTTGGGGTTGCGCAGGTAAGCCGCCGTGCTGGTCGGCGGCACGAACGCGTTCAGACTGCCAGGGGCGCTGGGCTGCGCTTTTTGCGGTTTGGCTTGCGGTTTCGGTTCGGGTGTTGGTTTCGCCTCGACCTTTTGCACAGGCTTGGGTTTCGGTTTTACCACCGGCTTCGGCTGAGGTTTAGGCTGAGGTTTGACCACCGGCTTTGGGATTTCAACCGGTGCAGGCTCGGGGGCAGCCTCGACCTTAGGCTCGGGGATCGGTTCCGGTTCGGGAAGCGGCTCCGGGATCGGTTCGGGCTCGACTTTTGCTTCCTCGATGGGCTTTTCCTCGACCGGTTCGGGTTCCGGCTGCGCCGCGACACCGAACGCTGAGAGGTCCACCACCTCGAACCCACCCACCGCGACGGGCGGTGTGATATCCGGCTTAGGCATCCACAACAACGCCAACGCGATCGCCACATGTACGCCGCTCGCCACCACGAAGGCGGCGGTCGGCGGAGCGATGCGGTTCATGGTCAGCGCCATCATGGACGTCTCCTCACCACGCCAACAAAATACGGCGCAGGCCGAGCGCGATCAAAATCAACGCCCCCAACCAGCGCATCATCAGAAGCAGACCCGGTCGCTCGGCGGTCATTTCCCGCCCCAGGCGGCCCAGAAGCGGCACCACGATGAACAGCGGCGTCAACGCCGCGCCCAAACCGAACACCGCACCCATAGCCAACCCATGGATCGGATCGGCACCCAACGCCGCCGCCGCCAGCAATGCCGCCAACGGCGCGCACGGCACGAAGCTGAGCACGAAGCCCAACGCGAACGGCGGCGCACCGCGCATCACCCGCGACGTCGCGCAGCCCATAGCGACCTTGCCCGCCAGCACCAGCCACAACCCGGTAGCAATGCTCACCCCGCCGATCAGCCAGTGGCCGAGATTGCTTTCGACCACGTCGAGCAGCACCTCACCCAACAAACCCGCCGCCATGCCGAGTACGGCGTAGGCCAAGATCTTGCCCAGCGCAAACGAGCCCGTTTGGCGAAACGCCGTACCCGCGGACTGACCGTCGCCCACGACCAGCGCACCCATGAACGGCAGGCACGTGGCGGTACACGCGGTCAGTCCAACGGACAAACCGAGAATCCAGATGGACAGCAAGCCCACCGCCGCGGCAGGAGTATCCGGTCCATAGAATTCCGGTCCCATGGCCGTTACTCCGCCGGTGCCGCTTTGGGCGTCGGCTTTTTGGTGTTGGGCAAGGTGCCGTCCGGCTTGTCGATCTTGGCGCGGCGCTTCATATACGCCCCCGATGCCGTAAACAGCGGGATCGGACCAAGTTTCAATGCCAACATGCCGTCATCGGGACAAAACTCCACGCACCGCCCACACATGGTGCAGTCTTGGTGGAATGCCTTGGATCCGAACTCAAACGCCACCTCATGGATGTCCATAGGACATGCTTGATAGCAGGCTTTGCATTTCCCGCACTTGTCGCCTGTTGCTTTCTTGGCCAGTCGCAGCGGCACGATGCGGCGAAATACCGCATGCAACGCCAGCATCGGGCAAACCCGGCAAAACGGCTGGCGCATGCCAAACGCGAGGATCAGTATGAAACCGACAATCGCGCTCCGCGCCGCACTGAACGCAAATGCAGTGGGGTCGGCCGTATTGACAGCGATCTGTTCGGTATTGGCGGTCAGCAAGGTGGTCACGACGCGGGACGGACACACTTGGCAATAAGCGTCGCCGGTGACATAGCTGGTGTAACCCAGACCCGCCATCAGCGGCAGCACCAGAACCAGCAAGATCAGCACCGCCCACTTGACCGGGCGGATGCGCCCGACCGTTGCCTGGGTGAAACGGCGCACCGGCAGACGCATGCGCCGACCGACCTTGTAGATCAGTTCCTGCACCGTGCCCAACGGGCAAATCCACCCGCAGAAGGCCTTATTGAGTACCATGAAGAATGCCAAGAAGGTCAACATGGTGAAACCCAGCGGGATGATGTAGTCGAAACTGAACTGCTGCATGCGCACGATGCTTTCGCCGACCCGGTGATGCAATTGATGCTGCATCGGAATCAGCACGCAGTACGCCGAGTTCTTTTGATCGTAAGCGCACGACAGTGCCGGCAACGCGCCGGTGACCTTGTCCGCCAAATAATGACCGACCAAGGCCCCGCCGTAGACGGTAAACACCAACATCATGACCTGAACAGACAGGCGAATGCGCGAAAGCGTCAAAAAATTCGTCATGATGTCAGGCCTCCCCCTGAGAATTCTTGGCAGGCTTGCGACGGCGAACCAAAGGCACGGCGGCGATCATGCCCAACATGGTGAAGCCAATCCCGGCCCAAAGATTTTTGTCGCCGTACGCACCAAGCTCGTAGCTGTCGTTATAGGTCGCGAGCAAACCGCCGTTGCGCACCGCCACCACGAATTTCGACGCTGGCGGGCTGCCATGTCGCCACTGGTCCTTGGGGATATCCTTGAAGTCCCCCGGAAACGTGATGTCCACGCTTCCATCGGCTTGGGTGACGTATTCGGCTTTGCTGCCGTTGGAGGTTTCCATCACCACAGGCAGGCCCGCCATCGGCTTGCCGTCCATGCGTACGCTGAAGCGCCAGGTTTCATATTCTCGATAATGGCCGTGTTCACGCGGCAACACGGCGGGCATAATCTCGAAACCGGGCCGGGCGATGTTCAACAGATCGCGCGGCGCGGGTCCGGGGTTGGAGAAGTATTTAAGCGTCGTCGCGGAGGCCTCTTCCCCCCCCGGTCCATGGCCCGAAACACGAACCAGATAGTAACCGCCCTTGGCCCCGGACTTCACCGACAACGCGCCGTTTTCATCGACCTTCAGGGACTGGGTCGCTTTATTTAGGTCTTCGACCGTCTGACCATCGAACGATGCGTAAGACGCAGCGTCCATGGCATGCATGTTGTAGGCCTGAAATTTAGCGCCACTGCGGCTAAACCCACCGCCCGCCGCGATGACGGGGTAAGCCGTCCAATCGGGTGCGGACGGCCCTTTGGCCATGTCGCCATGACCCGCATGCTGGGCCTGGGCGACGCTTGTGCCGCACAGCAACGCGACGCAGGCAATTTTCAATGTCGTCCTCATGTTCGCTTCCCCATCAAAAATCTTGGCGGTAAGTCAGGACAAACGTGCGCGGCTGCGCGGCGGAATACGTTTGCACTCCGCGCGTGCTTTTCTTCGCCTCGACGGCGTAGTGTTTGTCGAGGATGTTTTCGACGTTCAGCGAAAAGGACTGCTTTTCGGATATGTCATAGCTGACGTTGGCGCTCGTTATATATTTGTAACTGCTGTACTTTTCGCTATTGGCGTTGTCCATCCAATAGGCGCTCCACGTTTCCGAACGCAGCCCGCCCGTGAGCCCCCAGCCGCTGTCGTAGTTGACCGACAGGGAATACTGATGGCGGGGAACATACGGCATATTGTTTCCGGCGCGGCTGACGTTCACATTGTTGACCGGCTCGTTGAAGCTCTTGAAGGTGAAGTCGCTGAAAGCGTAGTTGCCGCCGATGGACCATTCTTCCGACAAGCCATAGGTGGCGGAAAGTTCTAGGCCTTTCTTTTCCACTTCGCCCGCGTTTCTAAACGTGGTCTGACCGTTTTCCGAAACTGACACGATCTCATCTTGGACCGAGGTGAAATACACTGCGGCGTCGTAACTCAGACCCGCTTGGCGTCCTTTGAGGCCGACTTCAACGGTCGATGCGGTCGATGCGGTCAAAGACGTGTTGGTGCCGATTTCGCCGGCTGAGGGTACCTGATCGGACATCGCCAATGAGCCGTAGACGTTCATCTGCTCATTCCACGCATAGCTGCTACCGATGCGCATCGAAACCAAATCGAAGGTTTTGTCCACTTGAGTATTTCCGGCCCCGGCGACATAGGTTCCGGTGGCGAAGTCATATTTCGCAATTTCATTGGTCGCGATGTCAAAGACGGAGCGGTCCAAACGCAAGCTAACATCGACCAGCGTTTTCTCGTTCGGGCGCACGGTTTCCTGGGCAAACGCACCGACAAGGGTATTTCGGGCATCCTCGCTTTCCAGCAACGCGCCCGGCTGGTCGGACAGAACCGCCGTGATGCGACCGCCGAAACCTGTGGTCAAGTCGCGGTAACGATACTTACGAGCGTCGTTGGTATCGTCGATCCGCGCGCTGACGCCAGCGACCAGGGTAGAAGGACCCCACAATTGGTGTTTGTAGTGAACTTCCCCGTCCGCACCGGCGGTGACGTTGTCGCCGCTGACGTTGATCGCACCGGTTACCGGGTGGTAATGGCTCCACTTGTTGGCGTAAACGCGTGGCTTGTAGGTGATGTCCCCATCCTCAAGCTCGTATTTCGAGTTGATGAAATAGCTGTTGGAATCGCGTCCCGAAAAGTCGAATGCATCGCTGTTGCCGATCTGCTTGCCGGTTCTGCGGAACTCCTCGTACTGGGCCGCGCTCATGGAACCGGGGATCTCCATATTGACGTTCGAAAAACTGATTTCCGATTCCCAAGTGCCGCCATTCTCAAACATATGGCCATGCTTGATACTGCCTTGGGTGCTTTCGAACGAGTTGCGCGGTCGCCAGCTGTTGTCGATGGCACGGCGCGAAAAGGTCACTGCGATGGCATCGTTGTCGCCCATCATCGACCCCACGCGAGCATGCGCATTCGTGGTGCCGGCGGTACCCGCACCTAAGCGAACAGTGTTGTTGCCCGGATCGAAAACCGATTTTGACAAAATTTGGATCACGCCGCCGGCAGAGCCCGCGCCGTAAATGGAGCCAGGACCTTTGGTTACTTCGATACGCTCGATATCCTGGGTGTCGATGAAATCGAAACGCGTAAAGCTATCGGGGTCTGTCATCGGCACGCCATCACGCATGACCATGATTTCTCGCACGCCGTAGTTGGCTTTTTGCCCCGCACCGCGAATCACCAAGCGCGAATCAAACCCGCCGTTGGCCGAGTTGATCTGTACGCCGGGCGTACCCTGAATGGCGTCTTTGATGTTGAACATTTTCTCGTTGTCGATGCGCTTGGCACCGATCACGGTAATGGAGGCCGGAACCTCTTTGGTGCCGCGCTCTGAGCGGGTGGCGGTTACCGAAACTTCATCAAGCTGGGTATTCACCGCGTCTTGAGCCCACAAAGGGACGGCCGCGGTGGTGGAAAGCAGGAAAGCGCTCAAGGCCATGCCGGTTTTGCCCGGCATCCAGATTTTATTTTGCATTTGGTTTCGCGCGCCGCGTTCAGGGCGCACCCCCTTGTCGTCTCATTTGATTTTTGGCGAACGCGCAGAGGCTCTTATATCCGGCCAGATGGCCAGATCAGCCGCTCACGCGGAAATGAAAATCAAATGGAGACGGGAGGCGCCCTTGAGGGCTGAGGGGAGCCCCGCCAAATGCTGGCGGTCCGTTGATGCGCGGGATGCTCGAACGCGACCGGCACGACGACCATACGCATGCCCGGCGTCGGAACCTGCTCGGGCTGCAGCAATACCACAGAGCTGTGCAAGAAACAGAACGGGCACGATTTCGGCACGTCCAAGGGTTCGATCGGCTGACCGTCCGCCCCGACGGCCACTTGCGTGATCCCCGTGGCGGTACAGATGACCTGATATTCGTAATCCGCGTTGGCACCGAGCGCCAAGGCTTGACCGAACGGCATCAGCACTTGGGCCAGAACCGCGAACACAGCCAGCCACACGGTGCCTTGGCGGCGCGCGGTGAACAAGATGCGTTTGAGGCGTGATTTGGCCGCAGTGACAATCATCAGCGTCGTTTCCCCCGATCTCCGCAGCGGGTGATGGCTTCCACCCCTCACAGAGACCAACATGCAAACTGATCGGCGAACTTTACTGAGCCTGCCCCCTAATGGCAAGCCCAGGTTCCACACCATGACATGCGTAATTCGTTTGCGACTTGATCAACGTCAATTATATTCGACGCAGTCAGCCGCTGATGCGACTTTGTCCCTTACCCGAATCCGTGAACAAATATCCATAAATTCTTGTAATTTTCCTTTATATTACCCGCCCCGCACAGCACAACCTGCTGTAAACGCACATTAAATTGCATCAAAACTCGATCCCACACTTAAGGGTGGACTTAGTGTCCGTGTGCGGATATGGTGCGGTGCACAAAACAACTGTCGCAATGCAGCATGTTTGATTATTTCCTCTTGGCGTACCGCACCCGCCAGGCTCAACGAGGGGCCGACGTCTGCGCAACCAAGGGCGATATTTGCAGTTGGTGAAGATTTCGGTGCAGCGGATTTGTTGCCGTTGCGTGTTACAGCGTTGATGAAAGCGGACCTCCCCCATGAACTCCATACCTCTCGATGCCGTTTCCGGCACCAGCACTCTGATCGATGCCAAGGGCTCCGAATGCCCGATCCCGATCCTCAAACTGAAAAGCGCGTTGAAGAAAGCTGCCGATCATAGCGTGTTCGGCGTGATGACCACCGACAGCTTTGCTGAACCGAACGTGCGCGATTACTGTAAAAGTTCCGGTAACGAATATCTTGGCGTTGAAAACTTCGACGGCTATGACATCCATTACGTTAAAAAACGCACCGTGGAATGCCAGCGCTGCTCGAACATGCGCACCGTAACCTTAGGCATCGCCGCGATCGCCACCTTGGCTTACACCGCGCCGCAGGTGATCCATTCCAGCCCCTCGGGCATCGTGACGGTGGTGTTCGCGGTCGCGCTGGCATCGTTGCCGCCGGTGTTGATCAACAATTTGCGCTTGCTCAAAAGCGTTATCAAAAAAGCCGGCTCATCCTCGCGCATGGAAGCCGCCCAATAACCTCACCTTCACGTTGAGCCCCCCGATCGGGGCTTCAGGCAAGGCGATCCTCCATCGCATACGCGTTCATCGCAGATGCGGCGACGTCGGTCCATTGGGTGCACAGTTCATCTTGAACTTCAATGGACCGTCGGGATTTTCTTGTCATTGTGATCATCGGGCCCGGACGTTCGCCCCTCCCCCTCGGCGCCCGGGTCCGGTGATTGCGCATTCTCGCTTCGACCGCCGCGTATGATGGTGCGTTCTGGTGGAAAGTGAACCACCACGGTGGTGCCGTGCCCCAGGCGCGAACGAAGATCCAGAACACCGTTGTGCAGTTCGACTAAATTTATTGAAAGTGGCAAGCCTAGGCCCGTTCCGTCGTAACGCCGCGATAAGTTACTGTCGACTTGACCGAACGGGGTCAGCGCAATTTCAATTCCCTTTTCATCCATGCCGATTCCGGTGTCTTCGACCTCGAAGCGCAGACCGCCGTCCGATGCCAAGGAAACGTTGAGCGACACCCGACCGCGTTCGGGGGTGAACTTTACCGCGTTCGACAGCAAATTCAGCAGAACCTGTTTCAGGCGCCGCTCGTCACACAGCAAATTCGGTATGTCCTTTTCGATATGATGGGACAGGTGGACCCCTGCGCTCTGCGCGCGATGGTGAACCAATTTCAGGCACGTCAGCACCGCGTCGCAGACGTCAATGGGCGCAGATTGCAATTCCATCTTGCCCGCCTCGACCGCCGATACGTCGAGAATGTCGTTGATCAACTCCAGCAGATGCTGACCGCTGTTGTGAATGTCATTGATGTAGTCTTGATAGCGCTCGTTCTGCAATGGCCCGAAAACGCCTGATCTCATTGAATCCGAGAAGCCGATGATCGCGTTCAGCGGCGTGCGCAATTCATGCGACATGTTGGCCATCAACTCGGATTTGGTGCGACTTGCCAATTGGGCCCGTTCGGTCGCTTCATGCAACTGCGCCTCGGCGGCCTTTCGTAAGGTAATGTCTTCATGGGTCGCGACGAAATGAGTGATAGCACCTGTCTCGTCTTTCACCGGGGCAATCACAGCGTACGCCCAAAAATAGCTCCCATCCTTACGTTTGTCCTTGATCTCACCACGCCACTCGCGACCGGATTTGAGATCTCCCCACAGCTCTTCGTACACTTCGGGTGAGGTGTCTTCGGATTTCAACAAGCGCGGATTGCACCCCAATACTTCCTCGCGGCTGTAGCCGCTAATCTCGCTAAACTTTGCATTCACATACTGGATAGCGCCGTCATCGTCGGTGATGAAAACCATCGAGGGGTTTTGCTCGACAGCTTCCGACAGCACACGCAGTTGTTCCTCCACCTTGGAGGCTTTGCGTTCCGCTTCGACCTGCCGGGTTACGTTCGAACCAACGCCGCGATAACCCCGAAACGACCCATCGTCCGCAAACACGGGTTTGCCGCTGATTTTCAGAAATACCGGCGTACCGTCATCGCTTTGTGTTTCATAAACGAAATCGCGAAACGGCCTGTGTGCTTCTAGGTCCGCCAAATGATCGCGCCATTTTTCCACGTTTCCCGATTCGGTCGCCAACTCGTGACGGGTGTAGCCAATCGCCCGCCTTGGATCGACGTTCGCGGTGCGCATTGCACCGGAAGAGACATCCGTGAAGCGCAAGTCCGGTCCCATTTCCCACAACCAGTCGGATGCGGACTCCACCATATCCAGAACCCGGGCTTCGCTGTCGGCGAGCTTTTTCTCGGTGCGTTTGTGTTGCTCGACCTCATTTGACAGGGCCCGGGTGCGCTCCACCACGCGGTCTTCGAGATCGTTGTATAAGGCGCGCAATTCTTCGTAGGAATTGAACAGCTTGGCCTGCATGTCGTTGAGGGATTCCGCCAACTGGTCCAATTCGTCGCGTTTGCCGCCGAAGATTCCGCGCTCCAGCTTCAATGGGTCTTCCGGCAACGAAAAATCAAGACGGCGGGCAAATGCCGCCATCACGTCCAAATGACGTGTCAGCAGCCAATACACCATGCCAAACATAAACAGCGCTACCAAGAAGGTCTTGATGGCATTGGAAATCAAGATCAACCACACCCGGTCGGCGATACGATCGTACACGGCCGTCAGACTGGCGACGATTTCCAACTCGCCGATCTTCAAGTTTGCGCCGCGAAACGCATAATGAAGTGGATAGACGTTGCGGATCACTTTTTCGTCGCCAAGGTCGCCGACGCTGGCGAGGATATCGCCGTTTTTTTCACGCACCGCAGCATATTTGAAATCCGGAAATTCAATGATGCCGTTGACCAACAGGTTCAGACGCCCCGTGTCCGATTCCCACACATTTTCAGAAATGCTGTCGAGATAGCTACGCTCCACCTGAACGAAGCGCGACTGAATCGCGTCCATATCGCGCCCGTATTCGGACCACAACTGCACCCCGGTCGACACCAACGTGATCATGGAACTGAACAAGATCAGCGCCTTGATCAGCTTCCATGCAATCCTATTGGGGTGCCATAGGCCATCCATACCAATCACGCTTCCTTATGGGTTCGGCGCTTGCGGCAACAACGACGACAGCGTCTTTGCAAAAATCTTTTGATAGGTCCCATCCGCTTTCATATCGCGGAGTGCCTGGGCCAATTTCGGAACCAGATGGGCGTATTTCTTGTGGACGTAAATGAACATATCCGCAGACGCCAAAGGCGGCTCGTGGACCTTCACCGCAAGGGCCGTTTCTTGGGCCCGCTGCAAGCCCTGCCAGCGCTCATACAGCACCAGGTCGACGCGGCCCTTGGCGAGCATTTCAAACATTTGACGCGGGTCTCTGACTGCGGTTTTGTTTTGATCCTCAGCCAAGTTGCGTTCAAACACCACCCAACCATTGATGTAGGCGACCACATAAGGTTTGAGGCTGTCCCAACTGTCCGTGCTCAACTCCAGGCCAGACGAATAGGCGACGAAATCGTTTTCAACCAGACGCTCCGGCACGCGGACCAAGTTGGGGTACTTTTTCTCCAACCCCTGGATGCGCATGGCGACGCCGTGATCGATGCCCTCATTAGCATTGATCAGCGCGCGCGCGGATGCTTCATAACTTTCCACCCGGCCCTTAAGGCCGATGCGACGAAACGCCTCGTCGACGATCAGGTCTTGAAACCCCATGTGATCAGCCGTTGCATAAGGGGCGCCGGTGCTGGTGTTTAGGATATAGACGTCCGGCTCGACGCCATCGTTTTGGCTAGCGGCGCGCGCGACGTTCGGCGCAATGGCAAGCCCGAAAAAGGCAAACAGCAGCCATGTGGTGCGCGCGTCCATCAATTTTGCGAACATACTTCCTTCCCCAAGATTGTACCGCGCCCAAATCTTCGAATGCCCAGACAGTATCGCACTCTGGTATGATTATAACAAATGGCAAACAATCTGCGCTTGAGAGGCGTTTCAACTCCTCTTTGTGCGATCAATGCGTTACCATTTATATTATAAGCAAACGCCCGGTGCCGCCGTATGGACTCGGTGCATTTAAAGATTTGAAAGGCCGTTATGATTGCGCGTTGGCGCCGTTCGGGGATTAGGTACGGTTTCATCATCGCGAGCGTTGCCTTGGCGGTCGCGACCAATGTCACGCTTTCGCATATCGGTCAAAAAACCCTCAACACCTTATTGCCGTTGATGGACGCCAGCGTCAGCATCACGCTTCAATTGACCCGCTTTCATTTGTGGTTCGAGGAATACGTGCGGGGTGATCCGAATGTCACGCTGGACGATGTATGGGGTCATTATCACGACGCCCAGCACAGTATTGCCAGAATGCGGATTGCCGCTCAGCCTTCCGGTCTTTCGCGTTACGGACCCCAGCCGTCGGTGACGAACAATCTTGATCGGCTCGAAGCGATTTTGCTGCAGCTCAGAACCATCGGCGAGGCCCGCCAAATGGCCCGAAACGACTCCGCCACCATCAACACCCTGGATGCGGCCTTTGAAACGATCATCAGCCAGGCCTTTGAGGTTGCCGCCGCCATCAAAGACGATCTGCACGCCCTTACCCAATCGAACAACCGCTTTTTGCGCACGATCTCGATCGTCATGAACGTAGGTTTTGTCGTCGTCGGCGGGTTTGCCTTGCTGATCCTTCATCGCTTAGACATCCAACGTAGCGCGGCACAACTGAGCCTCAACAAATTGGCCCGCGGCATTGATCAAAGTCCTGCATCGATCATGATCACTGATACGAGCGGCATCATCGAGTACGTTAATCCAAAATTTCTCAGTGTCACCGGCTATCGCTTAGACGAAGTTGTCGGTCAAAACCCGCGCATACTGAAGTCGGGACATACTTCGCAAGAAGAGTACCGCACCCTGTGGCGCACCATTTCATCCGGCGAGGACTGGCACGGCGAATTCCTCAACACCCACAAAGACGGCGGCACCTATTGGGAGCGAGCCTCGATTTCGCCCATTCGCGATGAAAACGGCGAAATTTGCAACTTCGTCGCCGTTAAGGAAGACATCACCGAACGCAAGCGCCAAGAAGAGCGTCTCAACCAATCGCGCGAACTGTTCACCAAGGCGTTTCAGTCCAGCCCTAACCTAATTGCACTGTCGCACCCCGACACCGGTGAGCACGTAGACGTCAACAATGCCTGGCTAACAGCCTTGAAATTCAAACGTGACGAAGTGATTGGTCACACCGCGTTCGAACTGGATATTTGGGCCGATCTTCACGACCGCGAACACATTCTTGATGAGTTGAACGTTCATGGCCGGATTCATAATTTTGAAGCCCGCCTGAAAGCCAAAGACGGCACCATTGTCGAATGCATCATTTCCAGCGAACCAATCGTCATGGGCCCCAAAACCTTGGTGTTGTGGACGGCCAACGACATCACCGAACGACGCCAGTCCGAACGTGAGGTCGAGCGCCAGCGCTCCATGTTCGAAGCCATTTTCCGTGGTATCCCGGACGCCGTGGTCTACACCAATGTGAACCGCCAAATCGTCGCCACCAATCCCGGTCTTCACGAAATATTCGGCTATCGTGAAAACGAACTGGTCGGCAAAAAAACAAACGTTCTTTACGCCAGCGAAGAAGAATTCATTCGCCAGGGCCGGTTGCGCTTTCATCAAGGCGCGCAAAACGAAAACAAGCCTTATGTGGTCAACTATCGACGTAAGGATGGGACCGTATTTTCCGGCGAAACGCTCGGCACTCCGGTCCACGACAAACAGGGTGAGATTTTGGGCTTCATCGGTGTGATCCGCGACATCACCCAACGCATTCAGATCGAGCGCGAGCTGGTTCACGCCAAAGAAGAAGCCGAGTACGCCAACTATGCCAAGTCCCAATTCCTTGCCAATATGAGCCACGAACTGCGCACGCCGCTCAACGCCATCATCGGTTTTGCCGATATGATCAAGATCGAGGCCTTCGGCCCCATCAAGAATGACAAGTACGCAAGCTACATCGATGACATCGGGACGTCCGGCAAGCACCTGTTGGACATCATCACCGACATATTGGATGTGTCGAAAATCGAGGCCGGACATCTCGACTTGGTCACCGAAGCGGTTGATCTCCATGACATCGTCGCCGCCTGCCGCACCTTGATGGACACCCAGGCATTGTCCAAAAACATCACCATCGAAGAAGACCTGCCCGCTGATCTGCCACTGCTCGACGCCGATCCGTTGCGGCTCAAGCAAATCGTCATCAACCTGTTGTCCAACGCCATCAAATTCAACGTCGAAAACGGCGCGATCAAAATTGAGGGACTGGTCAACGGCGCGGGCGGTCTGGTTTTCATCGTTTCCGACACCGGTATCGGCATGGATCACCGCGCCATGCCCCAGGCCCTTGAACCGTTTGGCCAAATCAGCGACATCACCACCCGGCCTCATGAAGGCAGCGGCTTAGGACTAAATCTCTCACGCTCGTTGATGGAGCTTCACGGCGGGCGGTTGGAGCTGGAAAGCGCACTTGAAAATGGTACTGCGGTCACCTGTATCTTCCCCCCGGAACGCACCTTATCCCGTCCCTTGAGCGGCAAAAGCGTTCACAATTCGAGCCGTTGACAGGTCGGTTCCATGCGCCCACATTATCGTTAACGTCGACGGCGCCATTTGGGCCGAAGACGGGGTGCCCCTCAGGGGGGCCTACACGTGCCATCAAGCTTCGGACTCGCTCACAGAGGAGGACGCCGTCATGTCCCGCAACATCGCCTTCAACAGCCCGTTTTTGTTGGGCTTCGACCATCTCGAGCAAATGCTCGACCGCGCCGCCAAGGCCTCGAACGAAGGCTATCCGCCCTACAACATCGAACAAACCGGTGAATACAAGCTGCGCATCAGCCTCGCTGTCGCCGGCTTTTCCATGGACGATCTGAGCGTCACCGTCGAAGACACCCAGTTGGTGGTACGCGGTCGTCCGAGCGAAGACGACAAGGATCGCGTTTACCTCCACCGTGGCATCGGCAAACGGCAATTCCAACGCACCTTTGTGCTCGCCGAAGGCATCGAGATCCTCGGCGCCAACCTCGACAACGGGCTGTTGCACGTCGATCTCGAACGCCCCGTCCACGAACCCGAAGTGCGCACGATCAAAATCAACGCCAGCGCGAACCAACCCGGCGACACGGCCAAGACCATCAACGTCGATTCACAATAAATCGCCGCTTCCCACATGCTCTTAACCGAGTGTTAGGGAAAACAGCGTCTACTTGATGCATAAGGGCAACACGGAGCATGGACCAATGAACCGCTATCCGACCCACGCCTACGCCGCCATCGGCATCGAACCTGAGCAAAACTGGGTGACCCAATTCGATCTCGCCGCTTGGGGGATGGAAGATGTGGCGTATGTCAAACCCGTCGAAGTGGACGGCGATGCCGTCTATGGCATTTTCGCGGCCGACGGAACGGAACTCACCACGGTCGATAACCGCGATGAAGCGTTCGTCACCATCCGCCAGAACGAACTGGAAGCGCTGAGCGTCCACTGACGGCGCACCGCTGACACTCCACGCGCCGTTTTGCGCGCACTCTGAGCCCGCATCCACATCAACATGGATTTGGGAATTGCCACGATGTCCATACTTCGCGACATGAGCGCCAAACGTAAACAAGCCCACGCCAAGATGCTGGCGCTTAACTCCAAGGTCTACAAAGCCTTTCTCGACATGGAATCCGCCGCGTTCAGCGACGGGGCGCTGTCAAAAATGAGCAAGGAACTGATCGCCATCGGCATATCGGTGGTGATTGATTGCGAATCGTGCATGCAATGGCACATCGAACAAGCTGCCAAGGCCGGCGCGACCGAGCAACAGGTCTTGGAAGCCATCGAAGTCGGCATCGAAATGGGCGGAGGCCCCGCCACCGCGCACGCGCGCTTCGCCCTCGACGTTATGGCAGACGTGTTCCCCGACGTCTAACGTCACCCGTCGCTCAGATGTGAAAAAAAGGCATGTGCAAAAGCACATGCCTGAGTTTTCTTGGAGTTTCCGCCGAAGCGGAAACCTCCCCCGAAAATCTTGAAATCAAGTCGTCCTAGCTTATGCCGCTTGTGAAGCGCTCGATTCCGTCAGCAATACGTACAACGCTTCCGCGTCGTCCGTACCGCGCAATTTTTCGCATACCGCGCTGTCACGCAGCAGACGCGACACCCGCGCCAGAGCTTTGAGATGATCCGCACCGGCCGTTTCCGGGGCCAGCAGCAAGAACACCAAGTCCACCGGCTGTTCGTCGATGGAATGGAAATCGATCGGTGTTTCCAACCGCGCAAACAACCCGTAAAGCTGATCCAAAGGCGCCAATTTACCATGGGGAATGGCGATGCCATTTCCGACCCCAGTGGTACCCAGGCGTTCACGTTCCATCAATACGTCGAAGATGGCTCGTTCGTGCTGACCGGTAACGGTCGCGGCGCGCTTGGACAGTTCTTGCAACGCCTGCTTTTTGCTGGTGACGCGAAGATTTGCCACCACACCTTCGACCGTAATCAAGTCACTGATTTCCATGGTCGTTTCCTTAAAGCTCTCTTGCGTCCGTATCTGCTGTTAGCTTGCGCTGTCGCTCGATGCGGTGGTTTGCGGATCGATCCAACCCACGTTGCCGTCTTGGCGACGGTAAACAACGTTCAGACCGCCATGGCCGCCATTTTTGAACATCACCACCGGCAAGTTGCCGAGGTCGAGACGCATCACGGCTTCGCTCACGCTCATCGTGGCAATTTCGTGCGGCATTTCTGCGACGATGGCCGGGTGATGCTCTTCATGAACCTCCTCTTCCTCGGTCTGGCCGAGAATGGAGTATTGCGCCTGGGTCACTTCCGCATTGGCGTTGGCGTGGTGATTCACCAGCTTGCGGTGGTAACGGCGCAGTTGCTTGGCAATGCGTTCCAGCGCGGTGTCCAGTGCCGGGTAAGCGTCAACCGCTTCGCCTTGGCCCTGTACCGTGATGCCACGACCCGCGTGCACGATGATGTCGGCATGAAAGCCGTTTTGCACCTTGGAAAAAACCACGGTCGCGTCAAGCGCGCGGTCGAAATATTTGCTAACGGCGGAAGAAAGGGTGTCTTCAGTATGGGTACGGAGCGCATCGCCCACGTCCATCTGTTTCCCCTTGACGGTGATGTCCATTGAAAAGCAGATCCTTAAGCGTTCTTTTCAGGGGTGCCGGCCCGCGCTATGAAACCCGCGCACCCGCAACCAATTAAGTCGGTTTATCCTTTGCTTCCCCCGGAACCACACGTGTGGTCTCTTCATATTGCAACCCGAGGGCACGGCCGATATCAGCCTGGGTGCACCAAATCGCTGAGCACCCGAAGAGGTGCGGAAATTAGTTCTCTCGCCGGGGGAAGTCAAGGGGCGAAGTCAATCCCCGTCATCCCCATAAAATTGGGTCTTTTCGCCTCATAGGCGCGAGGTCTTTTCCCGACGCCGCTGCACCGACGACGAGATACCCAGAGAGTCACGGTACTTGGCAACGGTTCTGCGTGCGACTTCAATGCCTTCGGCTTTCAAGATGGTGACGATCTTGTCGTCGGAAAGGACCTTTTTGGGGTCTTCGGCGTCGACCAAATCCTTAATTCTCTGACGCACGGATTCCGACGAATGACCGTCCCCACCGCTGTTTCCACCTACCGATGATGTAAAGAAGTACTTCAACTCAAAGATGCCCCGGGGCGTCGCGATGTACTTGTTCGATGTCACCCGCGACACCGTGCTTTCATGCATTTCGATCACATCGGCGATATCGCGCAACACCAAGGGTTTTAGCGCCGACACCCCGTGACGGAAAAAACCGTCTTGCTGGCGCACAATTTCGCTAGCGACTTTCAAGATCGTAGTGGCGCGCTGGTGCAACGATTTGACAAGCCAATTGGCGGTTTGCAGACAATCGTGGATATAGCGCTTGTCCTGGTCGCTTTTGGCGCTCTGATTGATCTCGGCGTAATAGGTGTTGTTGACCAGAACGCGCGGCAAGGTTTCGGAATTCAGCTCCACCAGCCAGCCGCCATCCGGGCCGGCATGCATCAAAACATCAGGCACCACCGTCTGGGCGACGTCGTGATTGAAGGCGCGGCCGGGACGCGGATCGAGGGCGCGAATTTCCGCAACCATGTCCTGAATGTCTTCCTCATCTACGCCGCAGACCTTCATCAGCCCTTTGAGGTCGCGCTTTGCCAGCAGTTCGAGATTGTCGAGCAACGCCTGGATGGCCGGATCGAGACGGCCTTTTTCCTTCAACTGCAAGGCCAGACATTCCGCCAAGTCGCGTGCGAACAAGCCCGCAGGCTCGACACCTTGCAATTTGAACAGCACGGCTTCGATATCGGCCTCATCACATCCCAACTGTTCGGCCAGCTTTTCCAGGCTGCCTTGGACGTAGCCCGCTTCATCGAGCATGTCGATCAGATGCGCGCCGATCAGGCGTTCCATCGGATTTTCAACCAACATGCCCAATTCGGCGAGCAGATGCTCGCGCATGGATTCTTCTTGGGCGAGGGTCTGCTCAATACCCGGCAGGTCGTCGCCGTACGTAGACGCGCCAGACGATGTGCCAGAGAGGCCGCCCTGATCTAAGCCGCGATCCGTCACCGTTTCGGGGCCCGGTGTGTCGCTGGACCAATCGTTATCGACCTCGACGTCCATGGATTGGCCGCCGTCGATATTCTCGCCGGTTTCGGCACTGCGCGAGAGAATGTCCGCCGTATCCGCGCTTTGTGCGGTCTCCAATTCGGTTTGCGGCAGCGCGTCGCTGGCGATTTCGTCGACCCCCTCGCCACGCACCTCGCCGGCGTCGGGCGCGCCCGGGTCGATTCTTTCCAGCAGCGGGTTTTGCTCCAATTCCTGCTCGACGAACGCGCTGAGCTCGATGTTGGTCAACTGCAACAGTTTGATCGCCTGCTGCAATTGCGGCGTCATCACCAGGGATTGGGATTGTCTAAGATCGAGCCTGGGGGTCAGAACCATGGGTCATGCTCCGACGCGCGCCGCAACGGCGCTTGTGAACGTCTCCCCATGCGCTCTTTACAGGCTGAAGCGGTCACCGAGATACACACGCCGCACATCTTCGTTGCCGACGATGTCCGATGGCGTGCCCTCCATCAACATCATACCGTTGTGGATGATGTATGCCCGATCGATCACATCGAGCGTTTCGCGCACATTGTGGTCGGTGATCAAAACGCCAATGCCGCGATCTTTGAGGTGGCGGACGAGATCGCGGATATCGCCGACGGCGATGGGGTCAATGCCTGCAAACGGCTCGTCGAGCAAGATGAAGTGCGGGTTGGACGCCAGACAGCGGGCGATTTCGACTCGGCGCCGCTCACCGCCCGACAGCGCCAGAGACGGCGTGCGGCGCAGGTGGGTGATCGAAAATTCAGCCAACAAGGCGTCGAGCGAGGCCTCGCGGATATGGCGGTCGGGTTCGACCACCTCCAACACCGCGCGAATGTTTTCTTCGACGCTCAAACCGCGAAAAATCGACGCTTCCTGGGGCAAATAGCCAATGCCGAGGCGTGCGCGGCGGTACATGGGCAGACCGGTGATATCGTCACCGTCCAAGACGATACGGCCGTAATCGGGCTGTACCAAGCCGGTGATCATGTAAAAGCAGGTTGTCTTGCCCGCGCCATTGGGGCCCAGCAGTCCGACCGCTTCGCCGCGTTGAATGGTCATGGAAACATCGGAAACCACGGGGCGTTTCTTGTAGCGTTTGCCCAACGTCTGCGCCACCAGACCGCGTGCCGGCGCCGTATCGGCGTCCGCCACCACCTTGAAGGCGGGCTGTGTGGGGCGGTTGGCGCTGGAGTTGCCGGTCTCGTCCATGGTTTGCTCTGTCGTCCTTTCGTCCGCGTTCCGTTGACGCGGCGGTTATTTTCGGTCCTTCGGCGTCAAAACGCCATGTACGCGGCCCGGTGTCGAGGCGCTGGGCGTTTGCGCGCCCGCCGTGGTGCCACTGACCCCCGCACCTTCACAGCTGTTCAAGCGGCTGATGCCGGTGTTGAGGTCGATGTCCGCGCTGCAACCATTCAATTGATTGCCGCCGCGTTCAATCTTAACCGAACCTGTGAGCCGGGCAAGCCCAGTTGGCACATTATATGCAGCACGATCAGAAAAGACCTGTTCGTTGGCCGTGTCAATACGGACGTTGTCGAACGCTTCGATCAGTTCAACCTGCGTTTTTCCGCCCTCGCCTTTGGAAAAATGCGCGGTCAAGACATCGGCGCGGATGCGCTTGTCGACCCGCGCCGCCTGCGCGCCGCCGCGCGCCACCGCCAACGAACGCTTGTCCCAAAACTCCAACTGACCTTTTGCGATGATGATGTCGGCCCCGGAAATCAACTTCACCGGATTGCCTTCTTTCAGCACCACCACGGATTTGTCGACGTCATAAACGGCCCGTCCGCCCGTTGCCACGCGTCCCGGCGAGGTGATGCGCACGTTGCCGATGGCATCGAGACGAAAAATCTCGCTGCCCCCGGTGGCGCCGTCACGATAGTAAGCCCGCAATTCGTCGGCATCGAGCACCATATCACCCTGGGTGGCCTTAGCCGGGCCGGACGCGATGAAAACCTTTTCCTCTTGGTTCCACTCGATGCCGCCACTGGCGTTGATGGCAATCGGCAGGCCGTCTTCGCCGCCGCGCAAATCCAGGCCTTGCGCCCACGCCCCGCTCGCAGCGGAAACGGCGGCGGCGCACACCACAGCCAAAAGCAAAGAAACCAAATTTGCAGTGCGCATCATTGCGGTGCTCCGGTGTTGTTCCCGTTCGTATGGCCGGTGGTTTGGCCCGTAGCTTGGCCCGTAGCTTGGCTCGTAGCTTGGCCCGTGGCCGGTGGCCGGTCCTGATCGCCTGGCGACGGGTACAGAACCAAGGTCGCCGGGCCGGTAAAATAGATGATCCGGCCCTTGTCGATCAGCTTCAGCCCCGCCGACGTCAATTCGCCAAACGGACCATGGCCCGCGACCGGCATTTTGCTTTCGGCAACGTTGCTTCTCAAATCCACCACCAACTGGCCGGTGGATATTTCATAGCCGGTATCGTGAAACAAGTTGACGTTGCCTTCCAGGTCGAGCTGCTGTTCGCCCTGAAGAAATTCGCCGTTATCGGCGGTGAGAACCAACCACGTTCCGTCTTCCAAGGTCAAATCTGCCTTGGGCATTTCGAGACTGATAAGACCCTCGACCTTGGCGCTGATGCGCGCCAAATCGGCGGTGATGCTGTAGGGCTGGCGGTTTTCGTCGGTGCCCATGTAGCGCGCGTTGTCGACCCCGGGCAGGGCGCTTCCCGACAGACGCACTGAAGAAAAGCCGATGCGAAAGGTGTCTTCGGTTTTCAACCGCGGCCAGATGACGATCAGCGCGATCAAGCCCAACGCCAAAAACGGCAGCAATACCTTCATCCACGACACAAACCGCGAATAGCCGCCGCCCGAACGGACGCGCGGACGGCGATAGCCCTCCAGGCCACGACCTTCGTCGCCGCCGACCAGATTAGCTGCGAGCGGGCTGGCGTTGAGCTCGGCGTCGGTGATCTCGCCGGACTCCGGGTGAGTGGGGCCGAACCCGCCGCTCATCACGCCACGCCGGCCCGGAGGCAATCGTGAATGTGTAGAATACCGACCGGCTTGGTGCCATCGACACAAAACAGCGAGGTGATTTTACGCTCGTTCATGATCGCCAAGGCTTCGCTGGCGATCTGCGACGGTTTGACCGAAATGCAGCCTTTGGTCATGACGTCGCCGGCGCGCTGGTCGATGAGATCCTTGCTCATATGGCGACGCAAATCGCCGTCGGTGATGACCCCGCCAAGCACACCGTCCTGATCGACCACGCCGACCACGCCGAAACTTTTTTGCGACATCACGATCAGAGCATCCGACATTGGCGTATCCTGGCCGACCAGCGGCAGTTGCTCGCCGCTGTGCATCAAGTCGGCGACCTTTAGCAGACGCTGGCCCAATTTGCCGCCAGGATGAAAATTCCGGAAGTCTTGGGCCGAAAAGCCCTTGCGTTCCAACAGGCACACCGCCAAGGCGTCGCCCAACGCCAACATCATGGTGGTCGAAGTGGTCGGCGCGAGCCCCATCGGACAAGCCTCGGGGCTGTCGGGCAGCACCAGCGCCACGTCGGCGGCATCGGCCAAGGTGGAATTCGCGCCACGGGTCATGGCGATCAAGCCGATACGGTAACGGCGGGTAAAGGCAATGATGTCGGACAGTTCCGAAGTTTCGCCGGAATTGGACAGGGCGATCACCACGTCATCGCGCTGTACCATGCCCAGATCGCCGTGACTGGCTTCGCCGGGATGGACGAAAAATGCCGGTTGACCGGTCGAAGCCAGAGTCGCGACGATTTTGTTGGCGACATGACCGCTTTTGCCCATGCCGGTGACGACCACGCGACCGCTGGCCTTGTCGATGAGGTCCAGGGCTTCGACAAAGGGTCCGTCGAGGCTGAGCGCCAGTTCCTCGAGCGCGGTGGCTTCGGTGTTGAGCACGCGGCGCGCGGAGTCCAAATCTGAATGCGTCATGGTCTGGTTCTGGTTCATGGTCTGAGTGTTGCTTTGCGCCATCTCCGGCGGTGCTCCATCGCTTAGATCAAAGGCCGTTGAGGACCGATCCAAAGCATACGCTAAAAGTCTTTCGAGCCCCTTAAATTCAACGAAAATATGGGCCGCGCGCCGGATCGGATCAAGGCGCGCCGTTCAGCCCTCACTTATGAGCGAAAATATCGTTTTCAGACCAGCCCGCGAGATCCAGGTCGGTGCGGGTGTGCAAGAAATCGAAACAGCTTTGCGCCAGTTCGGTGCGGCCTTCGCGGGCCAGCATAGTCATCAGCTTTTCGCGCACGGTATGCAGATACAACACGTCCGTCGCGGCGTAGAGCAACTGGTCATCGCTCAAGGTATCTTGGCCCCAATCGGACGATTGCTGCTCTTTGGAAATTTCCACCCCGGCCAATTCGCGGCACACTTCCTTGTAGCCGTGACGGTCGGTATAGGTGCGCGCCAGCTTGGACGCGATCTTGGTGCAAAAAACCGGATTGGTGCGGATGCCCAACGCGTGCTTGAGGATCATCACGTCAAAACGCGCGAAATGGAAAATCTTGACGATGCTCTCATCTTCCATCAACCGCTTGAGGTTCGGCGCTTCGCTCTGACCTTGGGCGATCTGCACCAGATGACACACCCCGTCACCGCCCGACAGCTGCACCACGCACAGACGGTCACGCAGCGGATTGAGGCCCATGGCCTCGCTATCGACCGCAATGGCGTCCTTGAAGACCAACCCATCGGGCAAGTCGTTTTTATAGAGATGAATTTTGGGATCCGTCATCGCGTGCTCTTTCCGTCCGTTTACGGTGAGCCGCGCACTCGTCACACGAACCGGCCCCCCATCGTGCTTTACTCGTCAGACGACTTTAAAGCATTGAGAGGATGGTGCCCAGGAGAAGACTCGAACTTCCACGACCTTGCGGCCACAGGTACCTGAAACCTGCGCGTCTACCAATTCCGCCACCTGGGCTGACGAGTTACCGACCTTGCGGCCTTTGCCGTCCGGCGCATCAACTAAAGCTCTGTGCGATAGATGTCAACCAGATAACGGTGGCTACCCTGTTTTTCTTGCGATTCAAGTTCTCTGGATCGAAAAACGCTGCTGGCGTATGGTACGGGCATGTCCCTTCGAGACCACTATGACCGCCACGTTTTGCCGCATCTGATCGACGTCGCCATGCGCGCGCCGATGGCCAGTCGCGAGCGTCAGCAACTGATCCCCCAAGCCTCCGGCGTTGTGTTGGAAATTGGCGCGGGCTCGGGTCTCAACATGCCTTTTTACGGCCCCGAGGTGTGTAAACTTTTTGCCTTAGAGCCCAGCGAAAAGCTGCGCCGTAAGGCGCAGCCGAAAGCCGCCAACACTTCATTTGAGGTCGAGTTCCTGGCCCTCAAAGGCGAAGATATCCCGCTTGAGCCCTCCAGCATCGACACCGTGGTCACAACCTGGACGCTGTGCACCATTCCTGATCCAATAAAAGCATTGCAAGCTATGTATAGGGTTCTCAAACCCGGCGGACGGCTTTTGTTCGTCGAACACGGCCGCGCACCCGAGGACCGTTTGGCGCGGTGGCAGGACCGCCTGACACCGGCGTGGTCTTGCTGCGCGGGGGGCTGCCATCTCAATCGTCGCCCCGACCAACTCATCGCAGCCGCCGGATTCGCGCTTGAACGGCTTGAACAAGGTTATCTAGATGGGCCGAAACTGCTGACGTATCACTACAAGGGACTTGCCCGGCGCGGCTAGAGAGTCGAATATCGTCGCCAGGGACGCAACAAACGCATCATTTGTTTTGAGGAGGGATTTATGGCTACTCGTCTGGTCACCGTATTCGGCGGAAACGGTTTTGTCGGCAGACACATCGTGCAACGCCTGGCGAACCGTGGCGATCGTGTGCGCGTCGCTTGCCGCGATCCCGAATCGGCAATTTTCCTCAAACCCTTGGGCAATCCAGGCCAGATCGTCGCCGTCAAAGCCAACATCGCCAACGCCGCCGAAGTCGCGCGCGCCGTCGAGGGGGCGGACGCGGTGGTCAACTGCGTCGGCCTGCTGGCGTCGATCGGCCGCAACACCTTTCAACGTGCCCATGTCGAGGGCGCGGGCAATGTCGCAAAGGCCGCAAAGGCCGCAGGCGTCAAATCCTTGGTGCAGATCTCAGCGTTGGGCGCGGATGCGGATTCCAATTCCACCTACGCCCAGACCAAGGCCGCAGGCGAAAGCGCCGTTTTAAGCGCTTTTCCAGAAGCGGTGATCTTGCGCCCGTCGATCATCCTCGGGCCCGAAGACGGTTTCATGAACATGTTCGCCGCGATCGCGCGGTGGAGCCCGGTGGTGCCGATCATCGGCTGTCCGATCATGCCTAAATTCAAAATGGAAGCCGGTCAAGACACCCAGTGGCGCTTTCCCACGTTCGAATTCTGCGATTTCGGCGGCACCCGTTTTCAGCCCATCTATGTCGGCGACGTCGCCGACGCCGTGATCAAGAGCCTCGATAGCGCCGACGCCCACGGCAAGGTCTACGAGCTGACCGGGCCGCGGGTCTACACCTTCCGCCGCTTGATGGAACTGATGCTCAAAGTCACCGGGCGCAAACGCTTGATCGTGCCCTATCCGATTCCGCTGGCGTACATCACCGCGTTTTTCATGGAATTCGTGCCCGGCAAACCGCTGACCCGCGATCAGGTGCGGTTGCTCAAGACCGACAACGTGCTCAGTGGCGAAAATCCCACCATCAAGGATTTGGGAATCACGCCGCAGGGCATCGAATCGGTTCTGCCCACGTATCTGAGCAGCTACCAGCCGCCGTCGGGTCGGCGCGTGCGCATGCGTGAGGTGTGATGGCTGATCCGCGTGACGCCAGGAACATCAAGCTCACATCGACCATCACGTGCCCACACTGCGGCCACGTCGAAACCGAAACCATGCCCACGGACGCGTGTCAGTATTTTTACGACTGCAAGGGTTGCGGCGCGGTGCTGAAGCCCAAACCGGGCGATTGCTGCGTCTTTTGCTCGTACGCGGACACGCCGTGCCCGCCCATACAGGCCAATGCCTCTTGTTGTGGAGATAAATAAAGCGTCGCTTTACGCTTTGTTGGCGATGCCGCGCGCCGCAGCGACAATCAGTTCGCCGTATTCGCGCAAAAACACCGAACCGCGCACGGTGCGCTGGATCAACACAGACCGACGGTCCTCTTCATCGACCTTGCGGCGCACCAACTCCATATCGCCGAGGCGGTCGATGGCGCGAGTGATGGCAGGTTTTGAAACCTTGAGCGTATCGGCCAAGCCACGCACGGTGTGCGGCGGCGGGGTCAGGTAAACGGTCAACAACAAGGCCATTTGACGCGCCGTCAGGTCCGGTGCATCCAAACGTACGCTGCTGACGATGGCGCGACGCCACAAATCCAAAGCATCCAGTTCGGAAAGTTCGATGGACATGATGGCGTGTTTCCCCTTTTGCGCGAAACGAGTGTGCGAATCGATTCGTTACGATAGCGGTCTATTTGTAGCCGACGCCGATGATCGGGGCAAGTCACAATGCTCGTTCAACTGCCGTATCGGCGGGCCAACACCTCGAACAGGGCACGCATCGACATGGCTTCACCGCCTTCGGGCTTGCCCGATTGCGCCGATACGTTCCATCCCATCAAATCCACATGTGCCCACGATACGCCTTCGCCGACGAAATGTTCCAAGAATAATGCCGCCATGATCGCGCCGCCATACGAGCTGTCCGTATCGTTGCGCAAATCCGCGATCTTGCTTTTGGTCTGTTTTTTGTAAGGCCCATGCAGCGGTAGGCGCCACAGCGGGTCGGCGGTTTGTGTGCCCGCATCGAGTATTTCTGCGGCCAGAGTATCGTCATTGCAAAACAGCGCCGGAAGTTCCGTCCCCAACGCGACCCGCGCCGCGCCCGTCAAGGTCGCGAAATCGAACACGATATCGGGGCGGTCTTCGCTGGCCAACGCCAAGGCATCGGCCAGGATCACCCGCCCTTCGGCATCGGTGTTGCCGATTTCGACGCTGAGGCCCTTGCGTGTGCCGATGACGTCCAAGGGGCGCATGGCGGTGCCGGACACGCTGTTTTCCACCGCCGCGATGATGACCCGCAGCCGCACATCCAGCTTCGCCGCCATGATCATCGACGCCAAGCCCAACGCATGCGCAGCGCCGCCCATGTCTTTTTTCATCAGCTTCATGCCGGTTGTCGACTTGATGTCCAAACCGCCGGTGTCGAAGGTCACGCCTTTGCCAACCAACGTCACGGTTGGGGCGTCGGCGCGGCCCCAGGTGAATTCAAGCAAGCGCGGCGCACGGCTTTCTTCCGCGCCACGTCCGACCGCGTAAACGGCGGGGAAATCTTCGCGGATCAAATCCACGCCGACGATTTCGCGAAACGACGCACCAGAAGCATCCGCCAGTTCCTTGGCCGCCGCCGACAGCTCCGTCGGGCCGAGGTCGGACGCCGGGGTGTTGATTAAATCGCGCACCAAAACGGTCGCGCCATATGCCCCACGCACGGCGGCTTGATCGCAGCCTTCCGGCCACACCAGTAACAGCGTGTCCGCGTCGTCCTGTTCGGTGTTTTCGACTTTTCTGTAGCGATCAAAGCTATACGCAGCCAACGCAAAACCCATCGCCGCGTCAAAAGCGTCCGCAGCGCTGAGTTCAGTAACGATGCGGTACACACCGCTCTTCAAGCCATCCCAAAGACCGGACCAAGACCACAGCCCACCGCGATCTTCGTTGCCGCCGATCACGTATATCGCCCCGCGCGGACCTTGCTCGCCCGGCAGCAATGCCACTTGACCGCCCTGCCCCTTAAACCCGCAAGCCGTCAGCCAACGGCGCACGGCATCGGATTGACCCGCAAGCCAACCATCATACGCCTCTTCGCGGATGGTTTCGACGGGCACAGCTGAGTCGATCGGATCGATGAGACAATTGGGCATAACAATATTCCTGACCAAGGTAACGCGAGTGACCCTGAATTTACTCCGTGCCCGTTCGCATCGCCAGGGGCTTGTCCCGGCCTATGGCAGAAAAAACCGGACCCCGAGAACGGGATCCGGTTGAATTCGGGTAACGCCTGCGAGGGTAGAAGGCCAAACCGCCGAAACGGCTTGCACAGTCGTCACCCAATTAAAGTCATATGTGAGTTCACATGCGACAAAAAATAAAACAAAAGTTTATGTTTTGCAAGCTGACGATTGCACCTCGGACCATTTGCTTCATCATCGCAGAATAAGGTAGCAATAGAGTTCAACCGCAACGAACAGGATTGGCGACATGTCCAGGGCCCAGCCCATTCCGCCAGAGCATCTGCAACAACGCCGCGCCCCGCATCAAGACCGTTCTCGCGACGCGCTTGAACGAATTTTGCAGTCGGCTGCAGATTTGCTGTCCGAACATGGCATCGAAAAGCTCACCACCCGGCATATTGCCAAGCGGGCCGGGGTTAACATCTCGACCCTGTATCAGTTTTTTCCCAACAAGCATGCCATCGTCTACAGCTTGTACGAAAGCTGGATCGCGGCGGCCAAGGTGGTTTTTTCCGAGGCGGACCAAGCCCTGGACGGCACCACCGACTGGCGGGATTTTTTCATGAATTTTCTCGTCGCACTTGAGGACGTCGGTTATTCCGCCAAGCTGGAATCCAGGCTGATGCAGGCCATGGGCGTGTTCGCGGACCTGCGCAAGTTGGATCAGGACTATCTCAACTGGGCCACCGCCAAGATTGCGGGATACATTCTCCACTTCGCACCGTCCTGCCCGTCTGAACGGGCCACCGCGATGGCGTCCATCCTACTGGAATGGGATATGGCTCTGGCCAATCAGGAAATCGCCTACAAAGGTCCGGTGCACGATCACATCATGAAAATGACCAGCGACGCGTTGCTGCATCTGCTCGGCGAATGCATCGAAGGCCCGCACGCCTGACGAAACAAGCGGCACGGGCCCTCAAAATGAACGAACTTACCGCCTTTGAGGCGCTTAGTCCTTTCTGTAGGTCTTTTTGCGCTTCAAAGGGCTGGAGCCGGCCTTGTGAGCGCCGAACCCGCTTGTGCGCGGCTTTGCATCGGACTTGGACCCCGTTTTCGAGCCCGACTTGTCATCGCCCTTGGCAAATTTCGGTTTGTAGGTTTTTTTCGGCTTTTTTGCCGCCTTTTCCCACGGCTTGGAATCGGCTTTCCCGTCCGGTTTCGCATCGATGGTCAAGGTCTTGCGTTTCGCCGGGGCGCGGTCCTGCTCAAAACTCGGCTTATCGCCGTAAGGTTTTTTCGCACCATGAGACTTGCCCTTGAACGGGCGCTTTTTTGCATAGGGATTGGCGGGCGGGCCGTCTTTAAAGTTGCCTTTGGGCTCATCCTTCGGCGCATCCGGCACGCCTTTGAGGCGATCCACGGTGATGGTTTTTTCCACCTTACGGCTGGGGCCGATGGCTTCGAGAAATTTGTCGACGCTTTCGGGCGCGAGCTCGATATGGGTTTCGTTTTGATGAATTTTAATCGCCCCGATGTCGCGCTTGGTGATGTGACCGGCACGACACAGCATCGGTAACAACCAGCGCGGTTCGGCATTGTGCTTGCGGCCCACCGACAACGAGAACCATACGCCGTTCTTGAAGTCATCGCGCTGCGGCTTTTCGCGTTCTTGCGGTCCGGCGTCGATCAGTTCCTCAGGCGCCGGTTGGTCGGAACGATGCAGACGCAAATACGCCGCCGCGATTTGCTCCGCGCCGTGCTTGGAGAGCAGTTCTTGGGCGAAGGCCTTTTCGTCGTCGCTCAAAGGCTCCGACAGCGCCGGGGCGTCGAGAATGCGCTGATGGTCGCGCTGGGCGATTTCATCCAACGATGGCGGTGCGGCCCATTCGGCCTCGATGTTGGCGCTGCTCAACAAACGTTCGGTGCGCTTGCGCCAGTTGTGCGGCACGATCAACACGCTGGTGCCCTTGCGCCCGGCGCGGCCGGTGCGTCCGCTACGGTGCAACAGCGGTTCGCGGCTTTTGGGGATATCGGCGTGAATGACCAGTTCCAGGTTCGGCAAATCGATGCCGCGCGCTGCCACGTCGGTGGCGATGCACACCCGTGCGCGGCCGTCGCGCATGGCCTGCAAGGCATGGGTACGTTCGTTTTGGCTCAGTTCGCCCGACAATGCGACCACCGAAAAGCCGCGGTTGTTGAAGCGGCTGGTCATGTGGTTGACGGTGGCGCGGGTGGCGCAGAAAACGATGGCGCTTTTGGCTTCGTAATAGCGCAACACGTTGATGATGGCGTTTTCCCGATCGTTGGGCGCAATCGTCAAGGCGCGGTATTCGATGTCGAGGTGCTGTTCGCGTTCCGCCGTGGTGGTGACACGCACCGCATCGCGCTGAAAGCGCTTGGCCAATGTGGCGATGGGACGCGACACGGTGGCCGAAAACAACAACGTGCGCCGATCCGCCGGTGCGGCATCGAGGATGTATTCCAAATCATCGCGAAAGCCGAGATCGAGCATTTCGTCCGCTTCGTCCAGCACCACGCCCTTGAGGTTGGAAGTGTCGAACGAGCCGCGTTCGATATGATCGCGCAAGCGCCCGGGCGTGCCGACCACGATGTGCGCGCCGTTTTGCAGGTTGCGCCGCTCGGTGCGCATGTCCATGCCACCGACGCACGAAACCACCTTGGCACCGGTTTCGGCGTACAGCCATTCCAGTTCGCGCATCACCTGCAGCGCCAATTCGCGTGTCGGCGCCACTGCCAAAGCCAACGGCTTGTCGGCGCGGTCGAAGCGTTCTTCGTCGCCCAGCAGCGTTGGGGCCATCGCCAAACCGAACGCCACGGTCTTACCCGAGCCGGTCTGCGCCGACACCAATGCGTCGGCGTCTTTCAGTTCGGGAGCCAGAACCGCCTTTTGCACTTGGGTCAATTCGGTGTAGCCGCGCTTATTCAACGCCTGGCCAAGCGCCGGAATGACGCCTTCGAAATCTATCATTTTTTTTCTTTCGGAACGCGGGTTTCGTGCGCCGTATTGCGTCTCTTTCGCTGAGGCGGCGGCACGTCGCCGCGACCTCGTGCGCGGCGGAACAATTCAACTTGGCTGTGTTCTATAGAGCCCAAGGGCTGGCGTAAACCGATATTTCTCACCCCCAACCTTTATAACTGCGCGTCAGTGTATCAAAATACACCCTCCAAAGCACAACGAAAGCCACAACCGTGAAACACGTACAGGCCCTTTTTCTCGATTTCGATGGCGTCTTGGTTGAATCGGTCGAGATCAAATCCAAGGCGTTCAAAGCGATTTACGCCGATCAGCCTGCCGATGTGCTGGCGCATATCATGGCCTACCACGGCGCGCACGACGGCATCTCGCGGGTCGTCAAGTTACGCCATTGCCATGAGCACTTTCTCGGTAAACGGTTAAACCAAGATGAGCTCGACGCCTTAACGCTCCGCTATGCCCAACTGGTCGAGGACGCGGTGGTGGACGCGCCGTGGGTGCTCGGCGCGCTGGAGCTGCTGCAATCTCATCATAAAATCTGCAAGCTGTTCGTGGTGTCCGGCACGCCTGACGACGAAATCAAACGCATCGCTCAACGCCGCGCCATGATGGGTTGGCTCACCAGTGTGCACGGTTCGCCGACATCCAAAACCGACATCGTACGCGCGCTCGCCGCGACGCATGGATTGAACCCAAATGACTGTGTGTTTATCGGCGACGCCATGGCCGACTGGACCGCTGCCCACGAAACGGGGATCGCATTTATCGGTCGCGTCGCCACTAACCGCCCCAGTCCCTTCCCCCAAGGCACGCACACGGTTCCAGACTTACGCGGCTTGACGTTCGTTTAGGTGATGCGTTCCCGCACGGATGCGGAAATGAATTCGCTGATCACCACCACGATGAACACCGAAATCAAGATCACCGACACTTCCCGCCACAGGAACTGATTGACAGACGAATAGAGCAAAATCCCGATGCCGCCCGCACCGACAAAACCAAGCACGGTGGACTCGCGGATGTTGATGTCCCAGCGATACACCACCGTTCCGTAAATGACCGGCAAAACCTGGGGCAAGATTCCGAACCACAGAACCTGGAGGCGCGACGCACCGGTGGATTCGATCGCTTCAACGGGGCCTTGGTCGATTTCCTCGATGGCTTCGGCGATCAGTTTTCCGGTAAAACCGATGGAACGCATTGCAATGGCCCAAATGCCCGCCAGCGCCCCTGGACCAAAAATGGCGACGAACAGCAAGCCCCAGATCACCGTGTTCACGGAACGTGACGTCACCAAGATCAAGCGCCCGATCAACCACGTGACGGCGTTTAGGGTGGTGTTGCGTGCGGCTAAAAAAGCGATGGGGAAAGAAATCACCACCGTGACCACCGTACCCAGCGTCGCGATATGCACCGTTTCCAGCAACGCGCCGAGCAACTGATCGAAATACCCCCAAGCCGGCGGCCACATGCGTGTCAGCAGATCGCCTGCTTGAACGTGGGCGTCGAGAAAATAAAACCACGGAATGTTGAGATCCGATACGGACCACACAGCGATGCCGACGATGGACACGTACCAGACGTAACGGATGAGCGTTTCGCGCGGCGAGAACCGTCGCCAGATCTCGGGGTATTTCTTGGCGTGTTTGACGTCGGTCATCTCAACCGCCCCCGTACCCAGTTGGAGAAAAACTCACCGATGAACACCAACGCCACGATACATATCAAAATGGCGAGACTAAAATCATAGTCGTAGCGGGTAAAGGTGGCCGCGAGAACCTGTCCGATGCCCCCCGCGCCGACGATGCCGACCACGGTGGAGTGACGGATATTGGCATCGAGACGGTAGATGGAAACACCAAGATACCGTGGCAACGCTTGCGGCGAGATGCAGTATATCAACAGCTTCGGAAAACTGGCCCCGGTCGCGCGTACGGCTTCGAGCTGCCCCGCGGGCATGTTCTCAATATCTTCGGCGAGCATCTTTGCAATGAAGTTTGTCGACGCCACGATCAGTGTCAAAACGCCGGCCAACGGACCGAAGCCGAAAATTTTGACAAAAAAGATCGCAATGATGATTTCGTGGAAAGAACGCGTCAAAACGATCAATGTGCGCGCCACCAGATAAACCGGCTGGGGCACCAAATTGCGCGCACCGCACAGCCCCAAAGGCACCGCAAAGATCATACCGAAAAAGCTCGCCGCAAGCGCGATTTGCACACTTTCCAAAACGCCGCGCACCAACAGGTTCCAGCGTGAGAAATCGGGCGGCACCATGCGCACGAATATGTCGCCGGCGCGAGGAAGGCCCGTGTAAATACGGCTCCAATCCACCTCCAGCGTGGTGACCGCAAAAATCAAATAGGCGATCGCGGCGACGATCAGGCCGTAACGATACAGCGGATTTTCGATCAGCTTGATGGTCTGCCATTCACGCGGTGCAGGCGCACCGTTTTGCGGATTGGAAGCTAAATTGCTGACACTCATCGTTGCTCACCTCGTCTTTTAGAAACGACGCCTCAACTGGCCGCCTTGGCCTTGCCGACATCATCGTCGCCCTCGTCGTCATCTTCGCCTTCGGGGACTTTGCGGATGGTGGCGCTCCAATCTTCTTCACCGTAAATGTCGGTCAATGTTTGTTCCGTCACTTGATCGGCGGTGCCGTCGAACACCACCTCGCCTTGGCGCAGACCGATGATGCGGTCGGCAAACATTTGCGCCAGCGCCACATCGTGGATGTTCACCAGCGTCAACGTGCCGAATTCTTTCGACAGTTCCACCAGCAGACGCATAACCTGGCGCGAGGTCTTGGGATCGAGACTCGCGGTCGGTTCGTCGACCAACAACAAGGCCGGGTTTTGCATCAACGCACGCGCAATGCCGACGCGCTGACGCTCACCGCCAGAAAGCGCATCCGCGCGGGTGTTGTGGTAACCTTCCAGGCCGACACGGTCGAGCAATTGAAACGCCTTGGCGACGTCTTCGGGCGGAAATTTGCGGCGAAACGCCTGCCAAAAACTGACATAACCCAGTCGCCCCGAAAGCACGTTCTCCATCACCGTTAAACGTTCGACCAAATTGTATTCTTGAAAGATCATGCCCATGCGACGACGCGCCTTGCGCAGATCGCGGCGTCCCAGAACCGTGATGTTTTCATCTTCGAGTACGACCGCGCCGGAACTCGGCTCGATCAAACGGTTGATACAACGAATCAACGTACTTTTGCCCGAACCGGACGGGCCGATGATCGCCACCACTTGCGGTTCTGAAATTGTGAAGTTCACACTTTTCAATGCGGCGGTGCCGGTGGGGTAGGTCTTGGTCAGATTGGTGATGGTCAGCATGGAGAGATCCTACGGGAATGAACCGCCGCTCCTGGGGGAAGTACAGTACGGAGCGGCGGGTATTCAGTTAACCTCACAAGAGTTTGGTATGGTATTGGTTATTTCTTCAAAGCCTCCAAGGCTTCTTGCGAGTAGACGACGCCGTTGTCTTTTTGAATCAGACGGATCGGCGCCCAATGTTCTTTGAAGGTGATGGGAATGAACCGGTCACGCGGCTTGAATTCATTCGCCAGTGCGGTACCCGCCCAATCGAAGGACAGGAACGCATCGACAATTTTGGCCGCCAGATCCGGTTTCAAGTTATAGACATACCCATACGAGGTGGTCGGAAAGTATTGCGATTCCCAAATCACCCGAATGTCTTCGCGTTTGAGCATGCCCTTCATGATCATCCGGTCCATCACGCTCGACGCGATCGGCGCAGCGTCGTAATCACCGTTGACCACGCCCATAACCGAGTTGTCGTGTTTGCCCGAATAGATCACCTCATAGTCCACGTCAGGCGTCACACCCATTTCCTTGAAGAAAGCGCGTGGCGCTTGGTTGCCGGAATTCGACGTCGGCGTCACGTGGGCGATCTTGCGCCCTTTCATATCCGCGACGGTCTTGATGTCGGAATCGGCCTTGGTGATCAGTTGCAGTTTGTAGCCGAACACGTTGCCCTTTTCACCCATGATGGTGAACGGCACATATCCCGCCAGGTTCACGCCATATACCGTTGGCCCGGTTGAAATACCGGCGACGTGCAAGCGTCCCGAACGCATGGCCTCAACCTGGGCGGCATAGGATTCCGCGCCGTACCAGGAAACGCGCTTGCCGGTTTTTTTGGCAAGGTAATCCATGAATTCGGTAAATACATTTTCATACACCGATGGATCTTCCACCGGAGTGTAAGAGAACACCAACGTGCTGGGATCGAGCCATTCGGCCGGATCGGTTGGCGTGTCGGCGACCAGATCGCCGTTTTCGTCGCAATAACGGATGTCCAGATCGCCACGGTTTTTGCATTCCGCGGCGGCGACGGGGCTGCTCAGCCCGGCCAAAAACGCGCCCGCGCAAAGCACCGTCATTGCCGACAAAAAGGTCCTGCGTAACAAGATAGTGGTCATAGTGAATAGCTCCCTATGCTTGGGGCTACGCGGATTTTTTGATATCCGTTAGCCCGTCCCCCTGTATCAGGTTACCATTGTAACATGCATGCGCAAGTTGTTGAACCGGCGAATAATAATCGTACTTATGTGCCTATGATATGGGCCGCGATCAAGGCGTTGGCTAACGCGGCGAAACCCGCACCGCATGGTGCATCGGTCACATAGGTGGGGTGAGCCTCGAGCCGATCTTCAAACTGGACAAGGTTAGCCACGCCCACCGCATGGGGAAAGAACGCAAACATCGGCGCATCGTTGGGCGAGTCCCCGACGAACACGAACGACGCTTTGTCGCGATCCAAATCAAGGCCGAAACATTCGTCCATCATGATCCGCGTCATGGTCAGCTTGTCGTAGGTTCCAAACCAGCCGTTAACATGAATCGAACTGATTTTGGCCGTGGCCCCGGCGGCGGTGAACAGGCCGACGATCCGCTCGACCTCGGACCACGGCAACGGCGCCACGTCCTCGCAAAAATCAATGGCGAGATCGGCTTCGCGGTACAGTTGGTCGGACGCCAGCGCCGCCCCCGGAACCTCGGAAAGGATCTGCGTTTGGAGCAATTCCAAACGCCGACGGTTAGCCGCACGTTCTTCACCGGAGAGCAGAAACCGTTTCACCAGTTTGTGCTGTTTCGCATCGTACCGAAAATAGAACGCGCCGTTCTCACCCACCACCGCATCGACCGGCCACATGCGCGCAATGTGATCGCACCATCCCGCCGGCCGACCCGTCACGGCGATCACCAACAGCCCTTGCTTTTGCAGAGCTTCCAGCGCGCCATATGCTTCGGCGGTGAGCCGTCCGTCGGTGGTCAGAGTGTCATCGATATCGGTGAGTACGCAACGGACGCGCTGCCGATCCACGATGGAAAATTGATCAAGAGATTTCACTCCACCCTCCTCGACAGCCACACTGCTGACAGCCTACGCAATTGCGTTCCAACTATCAAAGGCAAACGGGATTCTGTGTGATCGGGGCACAATGAACCAACGAATAATTGAACACAACTGTAGTCAGTACGTATCATTTAATAGCGGTTCAGATCATATTATCATTTATGATACCTTCTCGCGTGACCCCGCTATTTGCTGCAATCGCGTCCATTTGACCGAGGTTTTTTTATGAAATATTCGCTGCAAACATTTTTTATCGCCATAGTCTCCGCTTTCTTTTCTGTCCTGTCGGCCCACGCGCAGGACACCCGCCCGGTTTACGTTGGTTTTGACGGGGCCTATGGGGTCAAAAATTCGACCTCCGCACAAGCCATCGAATTGGGTCTGAAGGCTGCCATCCACGAAATCAACGCTGCAGGCGGTGTCTTAAACGGACGCCCGATCGAATTGTTGGTTAAAGATAACCGTTCCGTGCCCGCACGCGGCATCGCCAATCTTGAGGATTTTGCCGCAACGCAAGATCTGATTGCCATGTTCGGTGGTCGTTTCAGTCCCGTTCTCTTGCAGCAATTGGAGCGGACACATGAATTGAAGCTTCCATTGCTCGATGTCTGGGCGGCTGCTGATGGCATCACCAATCACACCTATACCCCCAATTATTCGTTTCGTTTGTCGCTCAAAGATTCATGGGCCATGCCTGCGATGCGGGTTCAGGCCCACGCGAAGGGTGGCGACAAAATCGGTCTGTTGCTGCCCAATACCGGCTGGGGACGCAGCAACCAAAAGGCCCTTGGCAAAGAGTTGGAGGTCCACCCTGAAACCACCTTGGTCGGCACCGTTTGGTACAACTGGGGCGAACAGGACATGCTTCAGCATTACCAAGCCCTGATCGATAGCGGCGCACAGGCCATTTTGCTGGTTGCCAACGACCTCGAAGGATCCGTGCTGGTGCGTCAGCTTGGCGCACAGCCGAACGTCGCCCGCGTGCCGATCATTTCACACTGGGGGGTCACCGGCGGCAACATGGTTGAAACCAGCGGTCCCGCCTTGCTGGATCTTGATTTCACCATCGTGCAAACCTTCAGCTTCGCCACCGCGATGCCCAACGCGCGCAAAGTGTTTGAGAAAACCGTCGCCGACATGGCCGGTGTGAAGGACGTCGAAAAACTCGAATCACCCGTCGGCGTCGGACACGCTTACGATATGATGCACATCTTGGCAAAAGCCGTCGATGCGGCCGGCACCACCGACCGTGCAGCCATTCGCCATGCATTGGAAAACCTTGGCGCACATGATGGATTGGTGCGCAACTACGAACGCCCCTTCAGCGACACCAACCACGACGCCTTAAGCCCTGATTTGGTTTTTTTCGCCAAATACCTCGAAGACGGCACGCTCGTTCCCGCTACGCGTTAACAGGAATGAGATATGACGCGAATGACTGAGCCTATGGGGGCGAATAGCGTAGAGCGCACCGTCCGGCGAAGCTGGCGGCATGGCTTCGCCGCAAGCATTATGCTTTCGACGGCAGCCCTGTCGCTAGCGGTCATTCTGATCACGTCGTTTTTTTCCTACAATGCTCTGCGCGATATGTCTCTGAAAGTGGCCCACCAAGCGTTGGATGGCCAAGCCCGCACATTGCGCCATGACTTCGAAGCGCGTATTTCGTCCCTGGCGGCGAATTTGCGCGAAATGTCGTCCAATGCACTGATCGCCAACGCGCTCGCAGATGACATTGGGCGAACGGTCTACCTGCGCGATTTCCTCGGGGGCATTTCCTCTTTGGAAGGTTTCAAGGTCACCGTGGTCATGACCAACTTCCAAGGCGAGCCCCTGGCATCCAATCGCCCAGCTTCCAAGTTGCTGCTCCCTTCGTCCTGGATCGCGGGCGTCGTCGACACCGCCCAGGGAAAAGGTCGCGTCGAACTGATCGACGAGGTTCCCTACCTGCTGCTTGCCCAGCCGATCATCTATCGCAACACGGGCATGGCCGAAGGTGCGTTGGTTTTTCAAGTCAACTTGCAAGACTGGCTGAACTTTGAATTCATCCATCGCACCTTTGACGAAGAACCGTGGTTATCCGCCCTGAGCTTAAAGACCGAGGAAGTTGCTGCCACTCCGGTCAAAACGATCGCAGCCGACGGCCCAAGCGCACAACTGACGCTATCCATGCCCCAAAACGTCGATGGCGTCTCTTTAAGCATCAAACTTGTCGCAAAGCAGGCTTTTGTTCAAACCCCCTTGGATGAGCTGTTGACCAACGTTGCTGGCACAAGCGCGGCCGTTTTCATCGTCGCCTTGCTTGGTAGTTTTTTGATGTCGCGCTGGCAAACCCGCAAGCTTTCCCGACTTCGCGAAGAGGCCGTGAAAATTTCGCAACTCAAAATGTTCGACGTTTCCTTCACTTCGGATGGACAAGATGAGGTGGACGACCTAGCCGAAGCCTTCACCACGCTGGTTGACGAACTGCAACAAGCGTATCGCCAATTGGCTGACGAATCCCAACGTGAAATCGAACAACGCGAGCGGCGTTTTCAAAGCATCATCAACAACAGCGCCGAAGGCATCATCACTCTGTCGAACAAAGGCATTATTGAAACCTTCAACCCGTCCGCCGAACAGATTTTCGGCTATACCGCCGCCGAGGCCATTGGTCACAACATCTCAATTCTCATGCCCGAGAACGAACGAGCAGCACACGACAGTTATCTCAAACATTCCGATCTGCATGCGCCGCGCATCATCAATCGTTCCCGCGACCTACTTGGACTTCGCAAGAGCGGCAGGACCTTCCCGTTGGAACTGAACGTCTCGCCTATGGAACTGGATGGCGAGCATAAATTCATCGGCATCATGCGCGACATTTCGGAACGCAAGCACTTCGAGGACCGCCTGAACGCAGCCCGCATCGAGGCCGAACAAGCGAATTTGGCTAAATCGCAGTTCCTGTCATCCATGAGCCATGAACTGCGCACACCACTCAACGCCATTCTCGGTTTTGGACAACTGCTGGAGATGGAAACGGCCAACCCGCTCACCCAGGCCCAGCAAAACGCCGTAGGACAGATCCTCAAAGGCGGATACCACCTGTTGGAGCTGATCGATCAGGTTCTCAACTTGGCCAAAATCGAAAGCGGCAACTTGACGGTATCGATCGAAGCCATCGATGTCGCCGGGCAACTCATAGACGCGCTGACCATGGCCCAGTCGATGGCCGATAAACGCAACATTCACCTTGAGTATGACATTCCCGACCCGCAAACCATGTTCGTCTATGCCGATCATACCCGGCTGCAGCAGATTCTTCTCAACCTGCTATCCAACGCCGCCAAATACAATCGAGAAAGCGGGGCCATATATCTGCGTTGCCACGCCGTAGGAGAGCTTTGTCGATTTGAAGTCGAAGACACCGGCCTGGGCATCGACGAAGACCTTCACGACGAGGTGTTCGCGCCTTTCAACCGTCTGGGGGCAGAAAGCAGCGATATCGAAGGCACCGGCATCGGCCTGACCATTACCCAAGAGCTTGTCCACTTGATGGGCGGCACAATCGGCTTCACCTCGACCGTGGGAAAGGGCTCGTTGTTCTGGTTCGAACTTCCCCTGGCCTCTACCGAGGAAAACCTTCAGCGCCTCAAACAAGCATACGACATCGGTGTGGCGCCAGGAGAACAAGACGACGGCGAGCCGAGCCGGAAGATTCTCTACGTGGAAGACAATCCCGCCAATCTTCAGCTCATGGAAATGATCCTCGACAATTATGATCGCTATGAATTGATCTCGGCACACACTGCGGAACTTGGGATCGCGCTGGCGGAATCAGACCACCCGGATGTCATCTTGATGGATATTCACCTTCCCGGCATGAACGGCATCGACGCCATGCGGTCCTTGCGCCGCAATCCCTTGACGAAGCAGATTCCCATCATCGCCATCAGCGCCAACGCCATGGAAAAAGATATTCAATTCGCGTTGGATGCCGGATTCGACAACTATCTAACCAAACCACTCAACATCCCCGATGTTCTCAAGGCGCTCACCGCCGCGTTGCGGTCAGCCGTGTAACACCATGCATCCCTGGTGAGATGACCAACATTTTAGGTCAGACCTACGCCAAAGCGGGACATTCTAACAAAAACGGGCTGCACCCCTGGTAAGGTGCAGCCCGTTTTTAGATAAAGAAAAGCCCCAGCCACCCGGGGCCTTTCAGCATTATGGCGGAGAGAGAGGGATTCGAACCCTCGATACGGTTGCCCGCATACACGCTTTCCAAGCGTGCTCCTTCAACCACTCGGACATCTCTCCGTGTCTTTAGAATCAGTAGTTTACAGGCTAGTTGCTGAGCCGGCAAACCCAAATCGTGTAACGAATTGTGTAAGACCCCTTAATCTCTCGCGATCACTTACGGCGATTTGGTCCCGCTTGCGACCAAGGGTTGGCC